>JAZOPW010000247.1:0-3013 GCA_045655785.1 Eubacteriales bacterium | reverse complement strand
GCTTGCGAGCCTTTTTTCATTTTGCGCCTACATGGTCAAAAGAAAAGCGGCTAAGGAATTTGTACAATTTAACAACTTGAATGCCTTTGGTCTACAATCTAAGCCGCTCGCGCACAAAACGGGGGGCGAGCGGGTGGTGTTATTCCTGTTTTTTGTGTACCTGTGGTGCGACATTATGCAATGGTGTAGTTGACCCTGTTCTCGTTGCCCCCGTCATGCCCAAGGCGCTTGCCGTCTGACCGAGCCCCTCTGCGCCGTGCGTCGCGTCTCTGTTCACCAACGCCACCGCCGCAGGAGTCCGTGGTGTGTATGCAGGGACACTCTGCATCCTCGCTCGCGCCGCCGCGTCCTCCTGTGCCGTCCCAAGACCAAAGCTGATGGCAATTGCGGTATTGACGTGATCCATCGTCGTCTCGTCCAAATGCCCCATCTTCTCCTTTAACCGTCGCTTATCCAGTGTGCGGATCTGCTCCAAAAGAATCACCGAATCCTTTGCCAGACCCACCTCGTCGGCATATATATCAATGTGCGTAGGCAATCGCGTCTTGCTCATTCTCGACGTGATCGCCGCCGCAATCACGGTTGGACTGTACCGATTGCCAATGTCGTTCTGTATGATCAGCACAGGGCGTAAGCCCCCCTGCTCCGAGCCCACAACAGGACTCAAATCGGCGTAATAAATATCTCCGCGTCTGACGCTCATGGATCTCTTTCCCTTCCTTTTCTCTTTCGGTTCAAGCTTGCAGATCTTCCCTTGGTTGTTTTTTGTTTTCGCTCCTATTGTTACCGCGAAAGCAAGGTCTTTAAACACCCAACGGGAAACTTTGCGGCAGGAATTTTTTGCCGTCACAAGCCCTCACTACAGTATATTGTCGCGCCATGTCGAAGGTGCGTGGGCTATGTCGGTTTTTGGGGGGCTCTGCAAATTAAGATATTTTGACACCACGTCCGCAAAATTTTCTCGATCCTCTTTACTTTTTCGCGTTTTTGTGGTAAACTGTTTATAATGATATTTCAACCAAACGGAAAGGTGATAATCAATATGGCATTGAAGCAAAGAAATGACGTGGAAAAACGCTTTACATGGAATTTTTCCGATATTTATGAGAATGACGAGGCTTGGGAGCAGGCTTATGCCGACGCCGACGCCGCAATCGACGCGATCCCCTCTGTTCAAGGAACACTCGGTCTTTCGGTCGAGTCGATGAAAAAAGGACTTGACACCGTCTTTGCCGCCGCGCAAAAAACCGAGCTGGTCTATACCTATTCGATGCTCCGTCTCAACGTCGATAACGGCGACCCCAAATATCAGGCAATGAACGGCAGAGCCAACAACCTCTTTGTCAAGTTCTCCACGCTTTGCTCCTTCCTCGATCCCGAAATTCTTTCGATTGATGAGGACAAGCTTGCCGAAATGCGCAACGACCCCGCGCTCAAAACCTACCGCCATCTGCTGGAGGACACCGACCGCAACCGCGCGCATACCAAGAGTGCCGAGATCGAGCAGATGCTTGCCATGATGTCGGATATGGCAGGCACCGCACAGCAGTCCTTTACCATGCTGGAGAGCGTGGACATGACCTTCCCCACCATCACCGACGAGGCAGGCGAGACCGTGACGCTGACCCACGGAAACTTTGGTGTCTACCGTGAAAGTGCCGATCAGCGCGTCCGCAAGGACTCCTTTGAGGGCTACTTCGGGGAATTCAAAAAGTATATCAACACCTTCGCGGCAATGTACGCGGGGAACGTCAAAAAGGACAATTTCTACGCGCGGGTACGCGGCTTTGAGTCGTCCTGCGAGAGTGCGCTCTTCGGAAATAACGTCCCTGTCAGTGTCTATGACAAGCTGACCGAAGCCATTCACGGCGGTCTTCCCATCATGCGCCGCTATCTTGAGCTGCGCCGCCGCGTGCTTGGGCTGGAGGAATTGAATATGTACGACCTCTATTGTCCGATGGTGAAGGAGGTCGATATGACCGTCACCTACGACGAGGCAAAGGAGCTGGTCAAGAAAGCTACCCTGCCCTTGGGCGAGGAGTATCAGAAGCTCTTGGATCGCGCCTTCAATGAGCGTTGGATCGACGTTTACGAAAACAAGGGCAAGACCACGGGCGCCTACTCCTGCGGCGTGTTCGGCGTGCATCCTTACGTTCTGCTCAACTATACCGACACGCTCGACGATGCCTTTACGCTGGCACACGAATTGGGTCACGCCATGCACTCCTATTTCTCGGACACCACACAGGATTTCGTCAACCACGATTACCGCATCCTGGTCGCCGAGGTCGCGTCCACGGTCAACGAGGTGCTTCTGACGCGTTATCTGCTCTCGATCGAGACCGATCCCACCAAGCGCGCCTATATCCTCAACCACTTCCTGGAGGGCTTCCGTACCACGGTCTTCCGTCAGACCCTGTTCGCTGAATTCGAGCGCGAGGCTCACGACCTTGAAATGAAGGGTACGCCCCTGACCGCCGAGGTGCTGAACGGCATCTACCGCAAGCTCAACGAGCTGTATTATGAGGGCGCGAAGGTCAATGAGCTGCAGGACATCGAGTGGGCGCGCATTCCGCATTTCTACAACGCATTTTACGTCTATCAGTATGCAACCGGCTTCTGCTCCGCGGTCTCGATCGCGAAGCGCATCCTGGAGGAGAACGGCACCGCCGATTATTTGCGCTTCCTCTCGACGGGCGGCTCGGACTACCCTCTGGAGGAGCTGAAGATCGCAGGTGTGGACCTCACCAAGCCCCAGACCGTTGCCGCAGCAATGGAGGAATTCAACTCCGCACTTTCCGAATTGGAAGCCCTGCTGTAATTCTAATGATTCTCTAAAAAATCAGAAAGGAGAGCCGTTTGAAACGACTTTTTGCCTGTCTTTTGCTCATGTGTGTGCTGGTGTCGGCAGGTTCCTGTATCCGTCTCAAGCCCGACGCCCCCGAGCTTCCGACCGACACCGAGGACACCACGCAAAAGCCCGAAGAATCCACCTCCCCCCACCCCCGGCAAG
>JAZOPW010000246.1:0-7866 GCA_045655785.1 Eubacteriales bacterium | reverse complement strand
CCCCATATTTTAAAGAATATTTCAAAACCCGTTGACGAAAGTGGGCTTCTGATGTTATAATACTCATTGGAAATAGCTCCTTTTTTGATTGTTGTTTTTGTGGTTATTAACATTATATCACATTTGGTAGCTATTTCTCTTTTTATTTGTCACCTATCAATTGTATCATAACAGAAAGAAATTGAGAAAGATTTTAGAAAAGACTTGACTTTTCATAGAAAATCATATATAATATTAAAATAGTGATACGGACCATTAGCTCAGTTGGTTAGAGCTCCCGGCTCATAACCGGTAGGTCCAAGGTTCGAGTCCTTGATGGTCCACCAGCAGGCAGTGCCTGCACCCAATTATCGATGGAGTGCAGTGCAAAGCCAAACTTCATACCACGATGGTGTGGTTCGGATAGCATCCGAGCTACTCCACCAAAAGCAACCAAATTCGAACATCGTTTGATTTTGGTTGTTTTTTGTTGAATATGATAGACTTATCGATAAAAACCTCATCCGAACTGAACAAACCCGTTAAAAATGGAGTTATTCAAGCAGGATGAGGTTTTCTGTTATGCTTGTCCGTTGACAAAATACATTGACTAATAAATTTGTTTTATGCCTCGGGGGTCAGATTCAGCTTTTCGATCAGCTTTTGTGCGGCATTGTCCATATAATCATTCTCCATCAGCTCGATCATACCGCGGTCAACCAAAGCCGAAAGCTTGGGATCCATCGGAATACGTGCCAAAAGGTCATATCCGAATTTCTCGGCGATCTCTTCGATATGACTATCGCCAAACACCTTGATCTCCTTGCCGCAGTCGGGGCACTTGACGTAGCTGAGGTTTTCAACAAGACCCAATACGGGAATGTTCATCATAGATGCCATATTCGCCGCCTTGCTGACGATCATAGAAACAAGATCCTGTGGGCTGGAAACGATGACAATCCCATCAAGCGGCAGGGATTGGAACACAGTCAAAGGAACGTCTCCTGTTCCGGGAGGGCAATCGACCAGCAGCACGTCGGCATTCCAGATGGTATCCTTCCAAAATTGCTGAACCGTTCCCGAGATCATGGAGCCGCGCCAAACAACGGGCTTGGTCTCGTCACCCAAAAGCAGGTTGACCGACATCACGTCAATGCCTGTCGTGGTAGCAGGGGGAATCATACCGTTATCGTCACCATAGACCTCTACGTTCTTCATTCCGAAAGCCTTGGGGATCGAGGGCCCCGTAATATCGGCATCGAGAATACCGACCTTATATCCTTCGCGCTGCAGCAATACTGCCAGCATGGAGGTCACCAACGACTTTCCAACGCCTCCTTTACCGCTGACAACACCGATGATATGCTTGACCTCGCTGAGTGCGTTTGCGGGGATCAGCATGCTTTCTTTATTTCTTGATGCACAATTGCTGGAGCAGGTTGAGCAATCATGAGTACATTCTGCCATTTTGTTTTATCCTTTCTGTTTCACAAGATTTTACATTTAACTTTATTATTATACACCCACCGCAGGCAAAAATCAAGTAGTTTTGAAAAAAGACTTGCTTTTTTCATTGGTCTATGATAAAATGACTACAATAACCACAGGAGGAATATCGTATGAGACTTGGACTCTTTGCAGACCCGCACTATTGCAATGCCGAAATCCTTTGCCGTACACGCCGTCCCTCGCTCTCGCTGAAAAAAATTGCAGAAACGATGGATGCATTCCGTCAGTCCGGCGTCGATCTGTGTATTTGCATGGGGGATCTGGTCGACAAGAGTGACGGTGACGATCAGCCGTATGAGCGCATCCGCGAAGCCATGGAGTGCATCTCCGCTCACGGGATTCCCTATTATATTCTGATGGGAAATCACGATTGCGCGGTGTTTTCAAAAGCAGAATTTGCAGAGCAGTCAGGCGTCCCTTCTGCACCCTATATATGGGATACCCCAACGCACCGTCTGATCTTTCTTGACGCGAATTACCGCTCTGACGGACGTCATTTTTGTCTTGCGGGTGTAGAGTGGACCGATTCAAATCTTCCTGCCGATCAGCTTGTCTTTTTACAGCGCGCGCTTGCAGAGTCTTCACTTCCCTGTGTTGTTCTTCTTCATGAAAACCTGGACGCAGAGGTGCGCGCAGACCATCAAGTGAAAAACGCCGATGACGTCAGAAGAATTTTGGAAGGCAGCCAAAAGGTTGCACTCGTGATTCAAGGGCATTACCACAAGGGTGCCGACCACATCTCAAACCGTATCCGTTATCTGACCCTCCCCGCCATGTGCGAGGGGATCGAAAACCGTTATCTAATCTTGGAGATCTGACAGAGACCCACACATACTCAAAATGACCGCTCCACATTTGCGTGAAGCGGTCATTTGCTTTTACAGAGAATCAATTCATATCGGGTAAATTCGCAAAGCCGACGGCAAGCTCCGCATCGGTGGGAATGTAGTCAGTCATTTTGCCATCGTGGAATTTTTCATATGCCATCATATCAAAGTATCCCGTGCCGGTCAGACCGAACAGGATCGTCTTTTCCTCGCCTGTTTCCTTGCATTTCAAGGCCTCGTCGATTGCCACACGGATCGCATGCGAGCTTTCGGGGGCAGGCAGAATGCCCTCTACGCGTGCAAACTCCTCGGCGGCGGCAAAGACCTCGGTCTGCTTGACCGATCTCGCCTCCATCAGCTGTTCGTCATAAAGCTGAGAAAGCGTGGAGTTCATGCCGTGATAGCGCAAGCCGCCCGAATGATTGGGGGCAGGAATAAAGTTACTGCCAAGCGTATACATTTTCGCAAGCGGACAAACCATTCCTGTGTCACAGTAGTCATAAGCGTATTTTCCGCGCGTAAAGCTGGGACAGGATTCAGGCTCAACGGCAATGAATCGGTAATCGGCTTCACCGCGTATCTTTTCGCCCATAAAGGGAGCGATCAGACCGCCAAGATTGGAGCCGCCGCCTGCACAACCGATAATCATGTCGGGCTTGATTCCGTACTTATCCATTGCAGTCTTGGTCTCCAAGCCAATCACAGATTGGTGTAGCATGACCTGATTGAGTACGCTTCCCAGCACATAGCGGTATCCATCGAGCTGTGTTGCCTTTTCCACCGCCTCAGAGATCGCACAGCCAAGGCTTCCTCCTGTTCCCGGATGTTCGGCAAGGATCCTTCTTCCAACCTCGGTCTCGGTCGAGGGAGAGGGGGTAACCGACGCGCCGTAGGTGCGCATGACCTCACGTCGGAAGGGCTTTTGCTCATATGAGACCTTAACCATATAGACCTTGCAGTCCAATCCAAAATAGGAGCACGCCATAGAAAGTGCGGTTCCCCACTGACCAGCACCCGTTTCGGTTGTCACGCCAACAAGCCCCTGCTCCTTTGCATAGTATGCCTGAGCGATTGCGGAATTGAGCTTGTGGCTTCCGCTGGTATTATTACCCTCAAACTTATAGTAAATCTTTGCGGGGGTCTTGAGCTTTTCCTCAAGACAGTAGGCTCTGACGAGCGGCGAGGGACGGTACATTTTATAAAAATCACGAATTGCCTTCGGGATCTCAATATACGCAGTGGTATCGTCCAGTTCCTGTCTGATCAGCTCATCACAAAACACACCCGACAGATCCTTTGCCGTCATAGGCTGACGTGTTTTGGAATCGAGCAAGGGAGCCGGTTTATTTTTCATATCGGCACGAAGATTATACCAAGAGGTCGGCATTTCGGATTCTTCCAGATAAATTTTGTAAGGGATTTCTTTTTGTGACATGATACTATCTCCTTTCGTATCTGTGGGACAAACAAAAAACCTGTCCCAGAATGATCTGCTGGGACAGGATACTTCTCCTGCGGTGCCACCCGGCTTGACGCGATTCGCGCCCACTTTCGCATACAAACATATGCAGACTTTTTTTACGAAGTGTCTGACTCCGTCTTACATACTCCGAGGAATCCCCCGTTTCCGCTCGCCCTCGGCAGTCCATTCGATCCTATGTTTTCCGCCGTAATCACAGCACCTACGGCTCTCTGCAGGAAAAGGGATAGGATCTACTTACTCTGCCTCATCGGTTTTATGTATTATAGCACAGCAAAAATATTTTGTCAAGTATTTTTTCAAAAAAGTGAAAAATTTCCATTTTTCAAAAGCAACCACTTCATTTTTTAGTTACATCGATCTCGGAATTACGCGATAGGAATGCAGGATATTCAGATCCTCGTCCATATCAAGTCCATGAGATCCAAGATCGCCGTCAATCTCGTGACATCCGTGATCCATCGCAAAGCCGATCAGGGTATCGTGTTGCTTCCAATGCCACTCTATCAATGCGCAAAACATCCCAAACGCCTCGGAATTGGCGCGAAGCTCTCCCAATGCCTCAATGCTCTCGGGGGCAAACTTATGCATTTTGGTATCATAATTCCCGTTATATACGGCAATAAAGTCGTATGCATCGGCAAGAATCAGCTCTGCCGCCTTGGCATTGACCTCTTCAACGGTATCGTAGAAGAAGTAGTCGATCGGGCGCTCAAGATAGATTCTCGACATACTGCATTTGGTTTCCGCCACAATGGCACATCTCTTACCGTTGCGCGGCATGGCATCAAAGATCGAATCGATCGCAATCACGGGCTTTTCGTATTTACAGATGCCGTGTACCTCGGGCTGTGCGCCCGTGTACATCGTCCCAAAGCAAACGGGAGTGACCGACGGCAGAACAGTGCAGTAAGACAAGGAAAGCTCTGTCCGATTTCCGACCTCGCTCAAAAGCTGCGGATACTTCTCCCGAATCCACTGCGCGATGGCGTCGGGATTATACATAAAAATACGGTCTGCCTTCTTCCCCGACAGGGCTTGATCCACATATGAGGTCAGACGCGTGTCAGCTGCTGCCGCATACGCGGGCGGCTCGACGCCCATAGCATAGCACAGAGCGGCACACAGGCTATCTAACGAAACTTGATTCTTCATTTTTCTCTCTCTCCTCCGTTCTTTTTTCAGTATATCACAACCAAAGGATTTTGTCAATCCTTTGTGCTACCACATATTGACATGCCTTTGTAAGTATGATATAATAAATCAAAAGTAATAGTGCTATGAACACAATTCCATGAGAAAGGACAATTGATCGATATGCTGAACAAAGAAGAAAATGAATTTTATCTTTTGTCGTTGCTTTCCCTTCTGAGAATTCGCTATGAGAAACAAATTGAGGAAATGTCCGCAATCGACCGTGAAGTCTTTTTATTTGACAAAATGCTGAAAGAAATGCCGGTCAACCTGGAGAAAGGCGATCTTTTTGCAAAAACCATTGGTTTTCCTCGCACAAAGCCTTTTCCGCAACAGATCTGCTCAGAGATAGAGATTTGGAAAATCAGACGGGCAAAGCTTGCCAAACAGCCCAAAACAGTACGTCAAAAATGGAGAGAGGCACCGTTTATGTTGCATGCGGAAAGCGCAACCGGACACTGTATGATGGACTATGAGAGGATCGTTCGCTTCGGTCTTTCCTCTTACCGTTTGGAAGCCGAACAGGAGCTTGCATCCGAAAGTTGCTCGGATGAAAAAAAAGAAATGCTGACAGCAATGCTTCAAACATTGGACAGTGCACGTACCTTTGCCGAGCGATTTGCCGCTGAAGCCGACCGAAAAGCCGAAAAAGAGTCGGATGAATCAGAGCGCGCACGC
Source organism: Eubacteriales bacterium (assembly GCA_045655785.1). Classification (GTDB taxonomy): domain Bacteria; phylum Bacillota; class Clostridia; order Oscillospirales; family CAG-272; genus UMGS1865. The sequence continues at coordinate 2,199 of JAZOPW010000246.1, read as the reverse complement.
CTTGCGGAAATTGCCCGTATGTGCCGCAAGCTCCCGGAACAGCCTGCGGAAAGCTTTCAAGAAGCAATTCAAAGTATTTATCTGATTCATCTTTTGGTGCAAATGTCCGACGGCTCCTGGTTTACCGTTTCCATCGGAAACCTGGACCGTATTCTGATCCCTTTTCATAATCCCACACAACGCGAGTTGGAAAAAGAACTTCTACGCCAGCTTTTTTGCGACTTGGAAACACATCGCGGACGTGACTGTAGCATCGTAATTGGTGGTTTGGACGAAAATGGAAATGACGTAACCAACGAAGTCAGCTATATGATTCTCGAGGTAGAAAAAGAGCTGTTGATGCGCGCTCCCGTTATTGCGATATTGGTACATGAGCATACTCCGAAGCGATTGCTGGAGGAATCTGTTTGCAAAGAATTGTTTGAAATCGGTCAGCCCAGCTTTTACGGCAATGAAGCCGGAATACAAATGCTGCGAACTCGCGGTGTTCCTGAAGACGATCTACATCGACTTTCTCCCAGCGGATGTATGGAGGTTGTAATTCCCGGAGAGGAGCAGCGCGACTCCTGGGGATGTATTATGAATATGCATCTCCCCTTGGAGCTTGCACTCAACCACGGATTTCCCCTTGAAGGAGAATTACCCGAGCCGCTTGCCGTAACACCCGAAAATATCCCCAACAATACAGGCGATCTTTTCTCACTGTATGAGCGTTACCTGCGAGCGCTTTTTGCAATCGTCGCAAAATATAACCTGAAAGATACTGCGGAGCTTGCCAAAAACCGTCCCAATCCCTTCAAATCACTTTTGACCAAGGGCTGCATTCAAACGGGTCAAAACCTGGGGATGGGAGCAAAATATCATATCATCACCGTAGAAGCACACCTTTTGGCAAATGCGGCGGACGCAATTACGGCGATCGATCAGTTGGTCTTCCAAACACACCGCTATACCGTGGAGGAGCTGATCCGAGCTGCCCAAGCAAACTTCGTGGGCTTTGAGGATATCCGAAAGGCGATTTCTCAGTGTCCCAAATACGGAACTGCAAATAAAATTGCCGATGCAAATGCTACAAAGCTGGTACATTTGTTTGCGAAGGTTGCCAAAGAGCAATCCTTTGATAACCATCAGTTTTGCATTTCCCTGCACACGCTCAATCATGAAGCGCAGTGGGGATCGTTCCTGCACGCAACACTGGACGGCAGACGATCGGGAGAACCCTTTGCAAAAAATGCAGGGCCTTCCAATCAAGCACGTGCAGCAGGTCCCACAGCAGTTACACTATCTGCCGCAAGACTCGACCAGCATCTGATGATGGGTGGTCAGGCATTGGATCTCTATTTCAACCCCCGCAACTTTGAAACTGCCGAACGAAAAGACAAAGTCATAGCTTTGATCAAAACATATTTTGCCTTGGGCGGTGCTCAACTGCAGGTCAACTCGGTCAGCCTTGAGCAATTACGTGCTGCATATGAAACACCTGACGCCTATCGCCATTTGATCGTACGAAGAGGCGGTCACAGTGTGCGCTTCAACGACCTTTCCAACAACGTAAAGCTTGAATTCATTGAGCGCTTTGCGGTAGAAAATTCATTTTAATATGATAACGGCAAAGATTTTTGACATACAACGCTTCTCGGTAGACGACGGTCCCGGAATCCGAACCGTATTGTTTTTCCAAGGATGTCCTCTGTCCTGCCCTTGGTGCCACAACCCCGAAGGAATGTCGGAGCGTCACACAATCCTGTACCAAGAAGACCGATGTGTGGGATGTGGAAGGTGTGTCGCAGCATGTGATAGGCAAAGCCACCATATGGAAAACGGAAAACATGTTTTCCATAGAGAGGACTGTGTCGGGTGTGGAAAATGTGCCGATGTCTGTGCCGAAGATGCACTTCGTACCGTGTCCACTCGCATCACCATACAACAGGCATTGGAGGAATTGACCGCTGATCTTCCCTTTTACCGTACTAGCAATGGCGGCGTAACGCTTTCCGGCGGTGAACCGTTGATTCATGAAGCCTTTTTGCGTGAATTGCTTCCAAAATTACACGAGTTGGAAATCTCGGTATGTGCCGAAACATCCGGGTATGTGGAAGAAAACAGTTTCCGCAGATTGGCGGAACAGATCGACCTCTTCTTATTTGATATAAAAGAAACCGATCCGTTGCGCCACCGCACCCTAACAAGTCGGAGGCC
>JAZOPW010000245.1:0-7795 GCA_045655785.1 Eubacteriales bacterium | reverse complement strand
CAAAGGAGACCAAACCATAAGGTTTGGGACTCCCTTTTTTTGGTATCGATAATAGCTCATGGTTCTGCACGCGCGTTTTGCTTGCAAAACGCCAAGAACGCCGCGCAGAAATCATGACATCATATCACTGCATAAAACGCGGCGTTTGTGCAGAGTTCAAGTCTTATTACTGAATTCTTTTTCGTATATAAACAGAATCAGTCTTCTATTTCATTAAAATACTCTCGGTCAAAAAATTCCGAAAGAGTAACACCTGCCCCCTCGCAAAATCGCTTAACGGTAATGACCTTGGAGCATTTTGTTCTCCCCTTCACCAAATCATATATAGCAGACGGCGACATTCCACCCTTGAGACAGGCGTCGCAAATATTGATTCCTTTTCCCTTGCATATTTCATGCACTCTTGTTACGATTGCGTCATTCAATTTCATAATTGTGTTTTCTCCTATCATGGAATTCCACAATTATTATATGATGAACTCAAATTTTATTCTCGTGGAGTTCCACGATATTGACATTTTTATAATTATGAAGTATAATATGAATATCGGAGTTCCACGAAAGGAGTAGCTATGATTATAACATTTGTAGGTCACGGAAAAATGCATATCGATATTGAATTAACTGAAAAGTTAGTTTCAATTATCAAAGATAATATTCAAGGAAAAGACAGCATATCTTTCTATTGCGGTGGGTATGGTGATTTTGACAATCATTGTGCTACAATTTGCAGAAAACTAAAGCCTTATATTTCACAATGTGAAATTGTTTTTATTACCCCATACATATCATTTACACAGCAAGAAAAGATGAAATATCTAATAGAGACAAATTTATACGACTCAATTATTTATCCACCAATTGAACATATTCCGCCTCGTTTTGCAATTTTAAAACGAAACGAATGGATTGTTTCCAAAGCAGATCTCATCATCGCTTATGTTTGTCGAACATACGGTGGGGCTTACAAGACACTTGAATACGCACGCAGAAAAAACAAAACAATTATCAATCTGGCAGAAAAAGAGCGGTCATGAATGTCTCTTGCTTTCTGCGGCATTGTGACACTTTCGTTCCTTTTTCAGTACAAAAAACATGTCCCCCTCTTTTTTTCACTTTTACTCTTGCAATCTTGCAGAGAGCGTTGTATAATATAGGAGTATTTTGACAGGAGGTAGAGTATCTCTCGATGCTCCGAGTGTTATGAAGACATTTCAACCCAAGCTTTTCAGTATTTTTAAGGGCTATACAAAAGCAAAATTTGCAAACGATCTGATCGCAGGCATCATCGTTGCCATCATCGCGCTCCCACTTTCCATCGCGTTGGCGATTGCCTCGGGCGTCTCTCCCGAGCAGGGACTTTTTACGGCTATCATCGCAGGCTTTGTCATTGCCTTTTTCGGCGGCAGCAGCGTCAATATCTCGGGTCCTACCGCCGCGTTTGCTACCATCGTCGCCGGTGTGGTCGCAACACACGGGCTCTCGGGACTGATCGTTGCCACGATATTCGCCGGGGTCCTCTTGATCCTGATGGGACTTTTCCGATTCGGATCCCTCATCAAATATATCCCCATGACCATCACCACGGGCTTTACCGCGGGAATTGCCGTTACCATCATCGTCGGTCAGATCAAGGACTTCCTCGGCTTGACCTTTGCCCCCGGTACGCACGCCATTGAGACCGCCGAAAAGCTCGAGGCGGTGATCGAGTCGATCGGAACACTCAATCTGCACGCGCTGATCGTGGGTGGAGTCGGCATGGCAATCCTGATCCTTTGGCCCATGCTCGGAAAAGCCAAGCTCGGCATCTTTTCCAAGATCTGCTCCAAGATTCCGCCCTCTATCATCGCTGTGATCGTGGGAATCCTGTTGGTCCGTTTTACACCTCTGCAGGTCAATACCATCGGAACACTCTATCCCACCCTCTCGTCACAGCTCCCCACCCCCGCACTTCCCTCCTTTGATTTCAACATGATCAAAGCCGTTCTCCCCAGTGCCTTTACCATCGCCATTCTTGCCGCCATCGAATCCCTGCTCTCCTGCGTGGTGTCCGACGGCATGATCGGTGACCGTCACAACTCCAATACCGAGCTGATCGCACAAGGACTTGGAAACGTCTGTTCGGGTCTGTTTGGCGGTATCCCCGCTACGGGTGCCATCGCAAGAACCGCCGCAAACGTCAAAAACGGCGCACGCTCCCCCATTGCAGGGATCGTTCACGCCGTCGTGCTGCTCCTGTTTTTGGTGATCCTGATGCCGCTTGCAAAAATGATCCCCATGCCCATCATCGCCGCGATCCTCTTTATGGTCGCTTATAACATGAGTGAATGGCGGCATTTCGTACACATCTGCAAGTTTTCCGCTCCGAGTGACGTCCTGGTTCTGGTTGTGACCTTTGTCCTGACCGTCGCGTTTGACCTTGTGGTCGCGATCGCGGTCGGCTTGGTTTTGTCCGCAGTTCTCTTCATGAAGCGTATGTCCGACACCACCTACGTCCGCCGCTGGGACGGCAAGGCACAAAGCAGCGACGAAAAAGCAAAGCAGATCCCCGACGGCACGGTCGTCTATGAGATCAACGGCCCCATGTTTTTTGCCGACGCTGATAAGTTCCTCGACTTCTCGCTCGAGCAGGATACCAAGGTCGTGATCCTTCGCATGAGCAACGTGCCAAGCATTGACGCCACCGCCATGAAAAATCTCGATCTGTTGCTTGCGGTCTGTCAGGCAAGAAATATCACGCTCCTGCTCTCTCACGTGCATGAAATGCCGCTTTCGATTATGAAAAAGGCGGGCTTCTATGATCGTGTCGGTGGTGAAAGCTTCCTTGCAAGCATTGATGACGCGCTGTCTGTCGCTGAGAAGCTTTGCAAATAAAAATGGCGAATGACCCGATCATCCGCTCCCGTTTTTGAAAGACAAAATAGAAATGGCCCTTGACTGTCGGCGTTCGCTCGGCAATCAAGGGTCATTTCTGCTCACTCTTGGTATCTAACATCTTTTGTAATCCTCTCTTTCCTAATCTATCCACGCCTGTTTTTCCAACGCTCCGAACACAACATACATCTTCCCTTTTGGAGAGAATACCTTTGTTCTTCCCGCGCTCCAACCGCCATGGATGACAAATATGATGACCGATCCTGTTCAGACAATTTTCCGCAACCGTTTGACACTTGTTTTGGGTGGCGTTCCTTTACACAAATCAATTTATACGTTCGAAAGATAACACAAGCTTTTGGATTTCTTTTCGTCTCTTCGCACAAGCCTCCGTGCGCATCACGGTCAGCTCCGTTCAAACGCATTGCAGATCGCGTCTCGGATTCAGCCGAATCTCAATTGCCCATTGGACCGTCCTCCTTTCTGACACCTATATTATAGCACAGTTTTTTCTCTTTTACAATTGACATTTTGTAAAAACTTCACAATATTTTTTTGTATAAAAGAGAGAACCTTGCAAATCAGAACAATTTTTTCTTTACAACAGGCATTTTTTGTGATAGAATGGATGTATGGGCGTGTCCAAGCTTCGACCGACCGCTGTCCCTTTTGCCAACATTCAACTTTTATCATTTGTTTCATGCTTTTTATAAGAAATCTCCGCCTTCAACCGTTTGAGGGCGGAGATTTTTACTTTTTCGGTATCAGCCCCCGATTCTTGCCATGCCGCGAAAATCTCTCGGGGTACAGGATAGCTTTCTTTTAAAAACATAGAAAAAATACTCTACTGAGCGATAACCCGACGAAAAAGCGATTTGCTTGACAGGCAAGTCGGTTCCCAAAAGCAAATTACAGGCGTGACGCAGGCGAACCGTGTTGACGTAATCCGAGAAAGACATTCCCATACAACTCAAAAAGCGTGTGCCAAGATAATTTGGTGTCACGGAGCAGTGCTTTGCCAAATCGGTCAGTGCAAAATCCTCTCGAAAATGCTTATGAATGTAAGCAATCGATTCCTGAATCAATCCCATCGATTCGACCTTTGGCATCGGCGAGGCTTTACGGATTGCCTCCACGATCACCAGCAATAAGGCTCCACGCACCGTCTGCTCGGAAAACAGTGTGTGTTCATGACTATCTGTCTCGATCATCTCAAACAACATCTCGATCCGCGCAATCTCCTGCTCTGTCATGGCGCAACAACATCTGTTCTGATTCAAAAAGATAAAATTGTTCAATTCCTGCGGCAACATATACTCATTAAATTGCAGCTTTAGGAGCGACATATCCTCGGTAGCCCGCAATTCGTGAAAATCGTAATAAGACATCAAATAGGCACTTCCCCGTTTGAGTGTCTCTCGCGTATGATTGTACAGATGCTCCCCTGTTCCCTTTAAAACCAATTCGAACTCAAAATAGTCATGCCAATGCGGAAAAAAGTATGATCCCGTCTTAATTTCTCTGCGTTCGAAATAGTAATTCTGCCCGCTCGGCAATTCAGATCCCATCCGTTTGATCTGTTGATACATATACCCTCCAAGTGTTGATTTTCTTAATTATACCATACATATTCTCAAAGCACAAGCCTTTTTCTATGATATAATGAAATAAAAGACGTAAAATCAAATCCCTATCGGTTACAACGGGAATCGATAGGGACAGCTTCAAAAAAGGAGACTTTGAATTATGGTGGGATTTGATATTGGAGGAACCAAATGTGCCGTATGTGTGGGAATACAGGAACGCAATGGGTTGAAAATCGTAGGTAAGCAAAAAATCGAAACCGATCTTTCGGTATCCCCCTATGTCATGCTTGAGCATTTATGTCACTTGGCAGAGCAGCTGACAGACGATCTTTCCTCCATCGGCATTAGCTGCGGCAACCCGTTGGATTGTCAGCATGGCATCATCCTCTCTCCCCCAAATCTTCCGGGGTGGGATCACGTACGGATCGTGGATTATCTGAAGGAGCGTTACCATGGCTCGGTATCCCTGGAGAATGACGCCAACGCCTGTGCGCTTGCCGAGTGGAAATTCGGTGCGGGGCGTGGGTGCAATAATATGATCTTTTTGACGTTTGGAACGGGAATGGGCGCAGGCTTGATCCTGAACGGACAGCTTTATCGAGGCAAAAGCGGAAACGCAGGAGAGATCGGTCATATTCGAATGCAACCGTTTGGACCCGTTGGCTACGGAAAGATGGGCTCGTTTGAGGGCTTTGCAAGTGGGGGCGGCATTGCTCAGCTGGCAAGAAGTGCGGCTTTGGAGCTTTTACAGGCAGGCAAAGCAACGACGTACTGTCAAAGTATAGAGGAGCTTCCCTTTATTACCGCCGAAAAGGTGGCGCATGCGGCACGTGCCGCCGATCCTACCGCCCAAAGGATATACCGCATCTGCGGGGAGATGCTCGGGCAGGAGCTTGCCGCTATGATCGATCTACTTAATCCCGAGAGAATCGTTCTCGGAAGTATTTTTGAACGTGCAGGCGACCTGTTAGAGGAATCAATGTGGGACGTACTGAAGCGCGAAGCCCTGGCGGCATCGTTACAGGACGTACAGATCCTCCCTGCGGAGCTTGGTGAATTTCTTGGCGATTATGCTGCACTGACAGTTGCCTGCGACTGACTATTTTAAGCACAGAAAAAAAGGAGAAAAACGAAATGGAAAATCTACAGAAATTATGCAACAGATACCCCTCTCTGGCATGCTGTCGTAAGGACATGAAGGACGCTGCAGACCTGATGATTGCCACATTTGAAATGGGAAACCGCCTGTATATCTGTGGAAATGGCGGAAGTGCCGCCGATGCCGATCATATCGTAGGAGAACTGATGAAAGGCTTTTTAAAGAAACGCCCCTTGAACGAGACAGAAAAACAAAAATTTGCCGCAGAGGATAAAGCTTTGGCGTGCGGACTGATGAAAGGCTTGCCTGCTATTTCTCTGCACTCGCAATCCTCTTTGCTAACGGCTTTTATGAACGATGAAAATCCGAGTCTCGTCTTTGCACAGGCACTCTATGCGTTGGGAAAAGAGCAGGATCTTCTCCTTGCCATCAGTACCTCGGGAAATTCGGAAAACGTACTCCTTGCCGCCAAGGTTGCAAAAGCACTCGGAATGAAGGTGCTCTCGCTGACAGGACGCCAATCCTGTGCGCTTGATGCAGTTTCGGATATCACGATCCACGCAGACGAAACCGAAACCTACCGTGTGCAAGAGCTTCATCTCCCGATCTATCATTGGATTTGCGCTACCGTCGAAGAGCATTTTTACATGGAATAAAGCAAAAAGACCTCTGCAAATCAAGCAACAGAGGTCTTTTTTCTATCCGTTTGTTTTACTTCAACTCAAACAAAGTCATATCCTTTTCCTCGGTCTCTTCACTCAACAGAGGGATCTCGATACAAGAGACCGTGCGGTCATGCTGCTCGGGCAACCCGTACAGGGCAAGGATCTCGATCGTGTTTTCCTCGCGTAGCAGCTCTCCCGGAAGATAAAGCGTCCTCTGCGGCCCGATAGACCAATAGCGTCCGAGATTGAATCCGTTGACGAAGACAAGTCCCTTTCCAAGATCCTTGGTATCTACAAAGGTATCCTTGCCCGGCTCAGCACGGAAGCGACCTCGGAACAGCATGGGTGTGCCGTCCTGTACGACCGACTCGACAGGGCGGTATTTTGCCCCGACGGTGGATTTGAAGGGCAAGGTGTAGGTATCAAAGCCCATGCATGCCGCGTAGTTATAAAGCTTGGTGCCGTCGGGATTCATGATCCTGAAGTGAATACAGCCGTTGATTCCCTTGGTGTCATACATACCGTATCCGTAATTGACGCGTCCCATATTCTCAACCAAAATGGCAAGCTCGCTTCCACCCTCGCGGATTCGGAACGAGATCTCGGAGCTCTCTTTGTCACGCATCATGCTTCCAAGATAGACGCCGTCCAGATAGAGCGTCGCGCGGTCTGCAAGGCCGTCAATATCCACATACCGCTCTCTGTCATCGGTGTAGGGCAAAAAGGTCTTGTACAGCACAAAACCGTGATCCTGCCCCAGATCCTCCATACACCACGTTCTGTGTGTGTAAAGATGCTTCTCGCACAGCTCGTCAAGATTTTCAAGTAACGGTGCGCACTCGGTCAGGGAGATCGACTCTATCTTCTGTTTTTCTTCGATGGGGGCGGTGTGCGGACGCTTGGGCAATCCGAGATATTCGTCGAGCACGTCACGCAAAGCAAAATACTTTTCTCTCGGCTCTCCGTCCTCACCGATCGGAGCGTCATAGTCATAGCTCGTCATCAACGGCTCATAACCCTTACTGCGCAACAGCGCACCGCTCATAAATCCGAAATTTGTTCCACCGCAAAACATATAGAAATTGATAACCACGTTGTTTTCCAATGCCTTGCGGAAAAAGTCACATTCAGCTTGAATATTTCGGTTGTTGACAAACATTTTGCCCCAGAACATGATCGACCCGACCCATGCCTCGCCCACCATCAAGGGCTTATCGGGCTGATAACGGGAAAGACGCTCAAACTCACGGAAGGATTCGGGACGCGCACCAAGGTCAATGCCGTTCCAATTTTCCTCCAACGTACCGTTCCAATATTTAAAGGGATCCGAGCCGTTTGCGCTGACCGACGGAACGTCGATTTCCTTTTTTTCAAACAGGTCAGCAAGCAGACGCAGGTATTCCTTGTCACTTCCAAAGCTTCCGTACTCGTTTTCGACCCCCACAAGGATCACTGGACCGCCGTTGGTATGAAGATACGGGCGCACCTTTTCCAGTAAAATGTCATAATATTCCTTCAACGGCTCTACAAACAGGGGATCCCCCGAGCGCAAACAGATCCGACGGTCCATA
>JAZOPW010000244.1:0-8303 GCA_045655785.1 Eubacteriales bacterium | reverse complement strand
ATTTTCAGATCGGCAAACACAAGATCGACAAAGGGCAGTACCTTTTCCACTTGGTCAAACGGCACAAAGAATGCACTTTCGATGGCGGTATGGATCCCCGACTCCTTGCATTTTTGCAAGAGAGCCGCCGCAAAATCGGCTTGCAACAGACACTCGCCGCCAGAAAGCGTCACGCCTCCGCCGCTCTGCTCGTAATAGTGGCGGTCCTTTGCCACCTCGTCAAAGACCTCCTGCAGCATTTTGCGCTCTCCGCACGCCGAGATCGCCTGCGTGGGACACGCATCGGCGCATTTTCCGCACTCGATGCATCCGTCGCGCAAGAAGACCATGTGACGCTCCCCTGCCCGATGGTGTGCAGGGCAGACCTCGATACACGCACCGCACCCGATGCATTTGTTTTCCGCATACACGATGTTGGTCCTTGGCGTCAGGGTCTCGGGGTTGTGGCACCAGGCGCACCGCAACCCACAGCCCTTGAAATAGACGACGGTTCTGACACCGTCTCCGTCATGCACCGAGCATCGCGAGATGTTCGAGATCGTTGCCGTCAAAGACATTTGTGCTTCGTCCTTCCGATGATATGGTCCTGCAGCTCGGGCTTGAGCAGGTTGAACTTCTGGCTAAAGCCAGAAACACGGAGCGCCAGATTGTTGTATTTTTCGGGGTGCGCCTTTGGATCGATCAGGGTATCCACATCGACCGTGTTAAACTGCACGTTGCTCAACCCCTTTTGACTGCTCGCCAACAGCACGTCGGTCAAAAGCCCGATGTTGCGGTCGGTAAAGAGCTTGGGATCGACCTCCACGATCGCAGAGGTGGTACCGGGCGTCTTTTTGGTGGGTAGCTTGGAGATCGAATTGAGCAGAGCCGTGAGTCCGTTGAAGTCTCTTCCCTGCATGGGCGAGACGCTGTAGGCGATGATCTCTCCGCGTCTTCTGCCGTCGGGCGTTGCCGCGCAGTGCAAACCGTGATCGATCATCCACAAATAGGTGAAGGGCTGTGCGTGGAAATGGAGCCCATAAGTCTCGGAGAGCTGTGTCAACGTGTCGCAGGCATGCTCGGTCAGCGACACCGCAATCGAGTCAACCTCGTGGAGGTCGTTTCCGAATTTGGGCGCCTTGTTGATGAATTCCTGTCTGACACGCTCATCGGGGAAATCACCGTCTAGGATCTCCTTGAGCTCGGCAAGCGTGTATTTCTGCTCGGTATATACGAATTTTTGGATTGCGGCAAGAGAATCGGCAAGGTTCGGGATTCCCATCAGCATCACTTGATAGTAATCGTACAGCGCGCCCTTTTGGTTGAAATCCTTGCCCGATTCCAAGCACCCCTCTGTCAGGATCGACTTATAGGGCTTATACGCCGCCGCAGCGTCGCTCGCCTTTTTGATCATCGAGCAGGTCAAATCCAAAATGCGGTCGATCTGCTTGAGAACCGCACCGTAAAACGCCTCAAAGCTATCGAGCTGATCGAGCGTACCCGTCTGCAAGCCGGGGGAAAGCTCGGGATACATCATGCTCTGTCCGTTTGCGAGCGCATATTCGATCGCCTTCAGCAGATTCGATTTTCCCGTGACCGCGTGCGGATTCGATTTTCCGGGAATCACGGTCTCCACACAGCCGATCTGTGTGTAATCACAGGCATCCTCCCGAGAGATTCCACCGCTGACCAGCGCAGGGATCATCACGTCGTCGTTGAAGAAGAAGGGAACGCCCTTTTGCACATGTCCCACGACCTCCAGTGCTCTCTTCAAAAATTCCTTTTCGGTCTTTTGCGAATAGCGCACCGACAGACAGCGGACAAAGTCCAATGCCTCGGTCGCGTCCAACATCATATACGAAAGCTCGTTGACCGCACTGCTGCCGTCGGGGTTGGTTCCGCCCACGCAGGACTGCTGTACGTCATAATCGCGGTAGAGCTTGAGCCACAGACAACAGATCAGCTCAAACGCCCCCTCCTTGGTCAAGAGCCCCTTTTCCAAGTCTGCCTGATAGTAGGGATACAGAATCTGATCCAGATGCCCCAGCGAGTTGGCGTTGATGCCGTCCTCCCAGGTGTTGATGATGTGGGCAAACCAAAGAGATTGGATCGCCTCGGCAAGTGTACTTGCGGGATAGCGCGGCACGCGCGAGCAGACCGCCTCGATAAACTCCAGGTCTGCCGCCTCGTATTCGGGCGCACCCTCGTCCAAAAGTCGGCGCGCCTCTTTGGCGTATTTTTCACCGATCTGCATCGCCGCAGCACAAACACGCTTGGCGGCGCGGTAAAAGGGAGCGGTTCCGTTCTGCTGCTCGTAGCGTTCGATCTCTTGATAGATCCCTTCAAAACCAATCTCCAACACCTTTTGGTAGTCGATCACGCTGTGGTTATCGGTGAGACAAAAGCCGTTTGCCGACATCTCACGGACAGCCTCGTTCTCGCTTTGCGTTCTCGGCTCTGACGCGGGTCTTTTTTGCGGCTTGTTTCCGCGCAAGCATCCGCCGCTCCGATAATAGGGATCCAGCGCAAAATATGCCTCGATATCCTCCTCGGAAATACCGCTGTCTCGCAAAATCGAGGTGTGCGCCTCGCGGTCGTTGGCAAAAAAGTTATCTCCCCAACGCGCGTCGGCATAGTTAAAGCCCGTGATCAGCTCATGCGGACAAATATAGGGTGTAAAACGATTGAGCACCGCCTCGGTTCCCGCCGCGCCGAACGCCTCGGCATCGGACAGTCCGTTTTTCACGGCTTCGGCACAGCCCAGCGCAAAATACACACATCTTTGCTGTGCATAATGCTTCATATGAGATTTGAGATTTACCATTTCATTACGCAGATAACTGCAACGGTCGGAAAGCTGATACATAGATTGCTTCTTCCTTTCGTAATATAATTGACTTTCTTTGGCTTGCTTTTTGTATTCGGTGGGAAAGCAGCCGTATTCCTTGAGAAACGCCTTGTTAAAGCCGCCGACCGTGTCGTAGCCATAATCCATGGCGACCTTGGTCAGCTTTTTGCCTTGCAGGATGTCGATCGATGCAAGCTGAATACGGTAATGTCGGACGTATTCGATGAAGGTCGTGTGGGTATATTCGCGAAATTTTCTGCAGAAATGCCATTTGGAATAGCCAAAGAAGTCCGCCACCTCTTCGATCGAAAGCGGATCGGTAATATGGTCGTGTATATATTTGAGGACCTTGAACATACTCCATCACACCCCTTCATTTAAAAGTATAGCATGAACCAAGGGTCAAAACAACTCCAAAATTGCGAAAAAAAGACAAATCGGACAAAAAATCCGAGAAACAGATTCAAGCCGTCTCGATCTCCGAGATCAGCACGTCGTGTGATTCGTCCTTGCCGAGATAGCGCACAGACGCACGGATCAGCCTTTCACGGTCGGTGTTGTAATCGTCATAGATGCCAACCGTGGGAAAGCCTGCGCGAGCCGCCGTTTCGAGTGCCACGGTAGAGTCCTCAAAGACCCAGGTCGTCTCCTGTGGCGTGCCGAGATAGGCGTGCGCCGCCAGAAAGACGTCGGGGAAATCCTTGCCCTTCCCGATCTCACTGCAGGAAAAGATCCTGGGGAAATAAATTTCCCAGTCGAATCGCTTCATGACGATCTCCAACAGCTCGGGCGCGGTTGCCGATGCCACACACATTTTGATCCCCGTCTTGCGGCAATGCTCCAAAAAGGCGATCACACCGCGCTTGATCTCAACCTCCTCCGCATAAAAGCGCTCACAGATCCGATCGGCAAGCTCCAACAGCTCCTCACCGCTCGCTCCCACGCCGTATGCTTCATGCAGGAGCATCATCGCATCGCGCAGAGGCATGATGCGCATATTCTTTTCGTCCTGTGCCGACGGACGAAACGTCTTGTCTCCCAGATACCGCTCACCGATCCTCTCCCATAACACATCCCAAATGATCAGGGAGTTGATCAACGTGCCGTCCATATCAAAAATTGCGCCTTGTATTTTCATACTTGATTTCGGTTCCTTTCCTTCGGTCGCAATGACCGATCATGATGTCTCATTATAACACAAAATCCGCGAAGACGCAATATCTTCGCGGATTTTGGATCATTTCTTTTTGATTTGGCAAAATGACATGCACAAACGCTCTATGTGTCATCTCTGAGAAAATTTGCAAACGAAAGTTACTTTTATTCAGAAACTCTACAGAGTCGCGTCCGAGATCCGACACGCGCCATGCGCATGTCGCCCTGCGGTGCTACGCACCTTGGGTTTCGACTTCGGGCTACGCCCCATCCATGTAAAATGAGGTTGAGTATTTTCAATTCTGCTTGCAGAATTGAAAATACTCCATAGTGACCAATCTATGTTTGCACACGTTATACGGTCGCGTTGTCGCTACAAGATGACGGACTTGATTTGGTCAATCCTCCCACAAAAGAAACATCATAAAACCTTGATCGAATTACTCGGCAAAATGGTGGATTCCTGCGTCAAGGGTCTCGGTGTAGCCTGAGGGCAGACGCAGATCTGCGGTCACACCCTCGGGAATCTCGAATTCATAGTAGACCTTCTCGCCTTTGTAGTACCAACATGAGCGAATCAAGCCGTTTCGTGACTCAATCGAGCCCTCGGCAAAGCCAAGGCACTTGTCGGGACAGGGAGAAAGCGTGATCGCCCGATATGCGGGGTCCTCCTCCGTGGGCTTGATTCCAACCGACACACCAAAGATCCAATCAAACACCGCACCGTAAGCGTAGTGATTGAAGGAATTCATCTTGGTGCTCCAGAAGCTACCGTCCTCCTTCAGGCTGTTCCAATGCTCCCACATGGTAGTAGCACCGTGCGTGACCGAATAGAGCCACGACGGGTTCTTTTCCTGCATCAGAAGCGCGTAAGCAACGTCGGCATAGCCGTTGTCCGAAAGGACGTGCAAGAGATAGGGCGTGCCGACAAAGCCCGTGGTCATGCACATATCGTTTTCGCGGATCAGCTCGACAAGCTTCGCGGCAAGCGCGGCTCTTTCGTTCTCCTCGCAAAGTCCGAAGTGCAGGATCAGCACGATTCCCGTCTGCGTGACACCGCGGCGCACAACGTCAACGGGCTTGACAGAGCCATAGGGAACCTCGGTATAAGGAAATTCCTCCTTTGGCATGCCGTTTTCCATAAAGTAGGCGCGGAAGGCATTGCGGACGTTGGTATAGAGGGTGCGGTACTCGTCCATGTTCTCGCCAAGTGCCTCGCCTGCCTTGATCAGAAGCGAGGTCGAATAGGCAAAGAAGGCACTTGCGATCAGGTCATTCGAGGTCGCGCCAACCGTGGCGTCACCTCCCGTATCCATTGCCAGCCAATCTCCGTAATGGTATCCGCCAAGCCACAGAAACTCCTCGGGACCCGCTCCGTGCATATATTCTACCCATTTTTTCATCATCGGAAGATTTTGCTTCAGGAGCTTTTTGTCTCCGTAAGCAAGATAGAGCTCCCACGGAATGATGCAGGCGACGTCACCCCATGCGGCGGAAATTCTCATGAAGCGTCCGACGTCGCGCATGAAATCGGGAGCAATACCCGAAATGGCACCGTCCTTCATCTGCTCCAATGCGACGTCACCCAGCCACTTGCGGAAAAAGGTCTCCACGTCATAGTTGATGGCGGCGGTGCGGCAGAAGACCTGGGCGTCTCCCGTCCAGCCCAAGCGCTCGTCTCGTTGCGGACAGTCGGTGGGGACATCGAGATAGTTGCTCTTTTGTCCCCAAACCACGTTGTGGTAGAGCTGATTGATCTTCTCGTTTCCGCAATGGAAGTGACCCGTGCGCTTCATTTCGGAATGCACGGCGATGGCGCGGAACATATCGGGCTCCGCAGTCTCAAAGGGAAATTCGGCAAGACGGATATAGCGGAAGCCCTGGAAGCTGTAGCTCGGCTTGAAGACGTCCTCGCCGCCGCTGAGTACGTAAACGTTTTCATTTCTTGCAGAACGGTAGTTTTCATTGTAAAAATTGCCGTCCTTATCCAGCACCTCGGCGTGATGCATGACGATGCGACTGCCACGCGCGCCCTTGATGCGTACCTCGACGTATCCCGTCATGTTCTGTCCGAAGTCCACCACCAGCTCTCCCTTGGGTGTGCGGATGATCTCTACGGGCGCGATCCTCTCATGCTCTGTGATCCACTCACCGACCTGTGGAATCAGCTTGGTCTTGATAGCGGTGGCGGGAACCGCCTTTCCGATCAGCTCCACGGACGTGGTCATGTCCACGGTCTCGCCGTGATACATCTCGCTGGAAACCACCTCGGATGTGTAGACGTCCCAGCTTTCGTCGGTGACGATCTGCTGCTTTTCACCGTCGGCATAGGTGATGTCAAGCCAAGCAATCACAGCCGCATAGGGCGCATAGTTGTGATTGGTGGAGGCGAAGCCGAAATATCCGACCGCCCAGCCCTGTCCAACGCCAAGCTCTACCGAGGTATTCGGGCTCAGGAGTGTTGTGACGTCATAGGTCTGGTACTGTACCCGATGCTTGTAGCTCGTCCATCCGGGAGCCAGAACCGCATTCCCAACGCGATTGCCGTTGATCGAAAGCTTATAAACACCCATCGCAGACGCATACAGGGTCGCCTTCTTGATCTCCTTGGAGAAAGAAAGCGCCTTGCGACAGCTAAACGCTGCAGGTCCCATATCACGCGGCGAGGTGATCCATTTTGCAGAATTCTTCATGCTACATACTCTCCTTTGTTTGGAAGTCTCTGTCAAAAAAATTCATTTTTTTCAAAAAGGTTTCAAAAAACCTCTTGCATACAGTATAACAGATATGGTATAATAAATCAACCTATTTTTTTGCAAAAAGAGGGGGTATTTTTATGGTTGAATCCAAAAAAGAATTTGAGTGGAACGTGATCCTTCCGATTCTGACGCGTGAAAAATTCTATTTGACCACGCACAAATGGCAAAAGAAGGTCTCCCTGCATGACCACGCATTTCTGGAGCTGACCTATATCCTCGACGGCACGGTGGAGCATACGCTTGACGGTCAGACCACGACCCTGCACACGGGTGACTATCTGATCGTCGATTACGGCAGCCGTCACTCCTACTCCGCTCCCAATGACGGAACCTACGATAACATCGACTGTCTCTTTCTTCCCGAGCTGCTCGACCCCGTGCTGAAGGGAACCAAGAGCCTGCGCACACTGCTCGAGCATTACCTCTTGCACTTCAATATGCAGGCGTTGGTACAGAATCCCGCGCACATGGTCTTTCACGATGACACAGGGCGCATCCGCGAGCTGATACGGCTGATGCAAGGCGAGTGGGACAAGCGAGAGGCAGGATACACCGAGCTGATCCGCTGTTATCTGATCGAGATCCTGCTCCTGACCATGCGTCGGCTTGACGACGCCACCGCCGCGGCAACGGGACAGGACATCAGTGCCTTTCTCACGGCATACGTCGCCGAGCATTATATGGAGGATCTGACCCTGCAATCGCTTGCAGACCGTCTCAATTACAGTCTTCCCTACATCAGCAAGCGGTTCAAGGAGGACACGGGCATCTCGTTTGTCCATTATCTGCAAAACTACCGCGTGATGCAGGGCTGCAGACTCCTCACCACCTCGCGCCGCACGCTTGCCGAGATCACCGAGATGGTAGGCTATCGCGACGTCAAATTCTTTTCGGCGCTGATCAAGCGCATGACAGGTCTCTCCCCCGCAGACTTCCGTCGGCAGCATCTCAAATCTTAAAATTGACCCGATCAAGACCGAGGCGCGGCTCTGTATTTTTCTGAATAGAGTTCCGCATAAAAGCAGCTTTTTGGGGATGCGGCGGGATCAAGCCCCCGCCCTACTGATAAGATTCTTCGTGGGGTAAGCAGAGTTGCCGAAAAAAACGATTTTTGGAACAGTCAAAGTGCAAATTTTTGCTTTCGTGCATTCAAGATAACGGACCTGGTTTGGTGGTCAGGATGAAGATCTTGGGTTTGCTCTCATCCCGACGAGGGGGGGGCGTATGGTGACGCAAAACCTGTAGGGACAGGCGTCCCCGACTGTCCGAAAACGAACGATTACAACCTTCACAAAATGTTTTTTATTTCAATTTCTCGTCATGTTATTTGGTTGAATTTTCATACACGGACAGTCGGGGACGCCTGTCCCTACAAGCGAGTGTAAACATTGTGCGCGTGGCGCAAAGAATGCTAACAAATCCGGCGGGAGCAAGCTGTATAGTGTAGTAACATAGTATACAAGTAGTGCAAGGACATCGTATACAGTTTTATGGTATAATAAAGGCATCAAAAAAGTCCAAAGGAGAAGCAAAGATGCCTTGGAAGGATAAAACTGTGGAAG
>JAZOPW010000243.1:0-5977 GCA_045655785.1 Eubacteriales bacterium | reverse complement strand
ATTCCATGGTTGATGCAACCGCGGAATCTCCCCTTTTTTAATATGCAATAGGTTGGGCCTTTTTTACTCCGTATCTTTAAAAATATTGATATTATCTGTTTTATATCTTAACCGAAAAACTGCTTCAATATTTTCCTTGGTTAAAAGTTTTTGGTCGTATGCTTCCTGCATAGAATAAAAATTGCCGTCCTTCCATATCTCAATAGTATTTGAAGATCCGTATTCAAACGTAATTCCGGCGATTTCTTCTGTTGTTTCGACAGCTGCATAAGAAAGCGCGTATCCCTCAAAATACATGGGAACACAGCCGTTATAAATTCCGTAGCATTTTGAAGTAGAACCATCGCCGTGAACTGCGGGATCATATTCCTCGCCAAATACGTAGCGCCCGTAGTCAAGTTCAATCTGACGAAGCTTCTTGTCGCTCGGCATTTTCACGGTTTGATTGCAGGATACAAACAGCAAAGCCGCCAATAAAAGCAAGAGCAGCTTGCAGAAAAGATTTTTATGTGTAATGAATGTGAATTTCATTGTTTATCCCCTTTTTAATATATGATATAAGTTCCTTTATTTTGAATATCGGAAATGGTTTGAAGCTGTTCTTTGTTTAAAAGCCCCTCATCGTAAGCCGCTTGTAGGTAGTAGCTTTTTCCATCCTTCCACACGGTTATATAGCTAAAAGTTGGGATTACAAAGGTGACCCCCGCAACTTCCACAGTACGTATCGCATCTAAAGGTTCGTCGTATCTGACGACTACGCAACCATTATACGTGCCATAATAACAGAGTATACCGGGGAGTCTGTCTTCATGGTCGTCTTGTATCAGCTTCATCAGACGCTTTTCATCAATCGGCTTAACAACGGTGTCACCGGGCTTTTGGTCGGGTTGACTGCAGGATACCAACAGCAGAGTGGCGAATAAAAGCAAGAGCAGCTTGCAGAAAAGGGTTGTTTTGGTAGTAAAAGTGTGTGTTTTCATGTCTTTTGTTCCTTTCTAAACAGGTTGAGTGGGTGGAATGATCTCTTTTTCTGTCTTGCTCCGTTAGTGCCACATCGGGGGTTGCCTCCTTTTATCAGAGATTGAAAAAACATATAGGCGCACAGCGGTGCGGAACATCTCATTCCAACCTCTGCGCGCCATTTCTTTTACTGTCGAAAACGATCATAATATCAATTCACATTTGTGTGAGTGTGATCTTGCACGTCGAGTGCCTCACGCGGCGGAATTCGGTATGTGATGTCTCGTATGTTTGATTGTACACTTATTATACCATAAAAAGGCAACCTTGTCAAGTACAACTATTATGTTTTCCCTAAACCATCATAACTCTATAGAGATGTGTATTACTCACATTCTACTTTGACCATCATGATCTGTCTCCCAAATGCTTTGCAGGCTCCAGGTTGTTCCCGAGACGTTTGCATGGTCGGAGGAGACGTAAATCTTCTTTTCGGGGTCTGTGCAAATAAATGAAGCCGATATTTCCTCTGAAATAAAGAATTCTATTGATCGGGTATCTGTCAGAATCCGTACGGTGCAGACGTCCGCCTTTGCAAGCGTGTATTCCTTTCCGCCGGTAAATACCAATTTTTTTGTGTCGGGATGGTATTGGAACCCGTAGCCGTTTACAATTACGTAGGTTGACTCTTTCGCGTCAAGCGTGAATAGGGTCTCGCTCGGAGTGGGGACAGAATATGTGAACAGCATGCCTTTCCCGACATGTTCACAGAAGCTTTGGCTATTCTCCTGCCGCAGCTCGTTCAGTGCGGCGTTGGGCGTGCGGAAAAGTCTGTATCCGCTTTCGGTGTGATGGAGTGTCAGCTGACAGATCAGGGACATCGATTGTGAAAAGGGTTGGCTTGAGCAATGCTCCAAGCCCGGCACACAGGGGATTCCTCTGCAACGGATCTCACGAAGCCATGCAAGGTGATATCTGCAGGTGGGGTCGGGATGAGAATTCCAGGTCTGACCTGCATACACGGCGTTTCCGTAATCCATGTACATACAGGGCTCGATCTGCTCAAACCGATAATTCTCAAATGTTCCAACACGGTAGCGTCCGTCTCCTCCATACAGTACCCAAAGCTTTTTGCCTGTTTCAGCTACCGTGAGAGGGAACAGATCGGGACATTCATACAGATCCATGGTTCGGGACTCGAAGTTCCAATCGATGCAGTTTTCGGTGGAATAAAAGCTGACGCAGTTCTTTCCCGAATAGGTTTCATATACCGCCATACAAAGATGCGTTTCATCCAACTGCAGGAGCTTGGGATCTCTCCAATGCTCGCCCTTTGCAACCCGAATGACCGGCTCCTCCGAGAAGGGAAGGAAGGTGTATCCGCCGTCGGTGCTGTACATCAAATACTGCCCCTTGGTTCCCGTCGGCACTTTCCCCTTATACATGAGTGACTCCAATGCGGTGTAGGCTGCCAAAACCGTGCCTGCACCCTTGCCCGAAATGTTGTTTTGATCGACAATAGCACTGCCCGATGCAATCAAGGTTTGACAGTTCGTAGGACGAATGACATCGGGATATTCATTGTAATGAACCCCGTCATTCGATACGGCAAGTCCCCATGAAAGATTGACTCCTCCGGATCTGTTGCCGTATGGGTTGTGCTGATAACACATATGAAATTCACCGTTTACGTAAACCAAACCATTGGGATCATTCAGCCAGCCCCTGCGCGAAGAAAAGTGGATTTGCTGACGCTCGGATTCCCGATACAGGTTTGGGTAGAGATCGGTGCGTTCTTCCATTGTTCCGCCTGTCAGAATTCCGTCAAACAGATTCTTAGGTGCGTCCTCATCCAAGCAACGAAGCTCTATGGTCTGTGTGTTCCAGGTCGAAAGGTACATGGGGTAGTATGCTTTCGAATCATTGACCTCAAGGCTGATGAAGAACTCTGCCAGCTTACGGTTGGGGCAACTTGCGTCCCAAACCTCAATATACCGCCCGATTCCCGTATCACAAATCGGCAGATGCAAAATGCCGTCTGCCGCACTCAATATTTTTTGTATCATAGAGACCTCCTGAAGTGTTTTTGATGTGCCATGTGGTCTACTTTATAAGATCAACACGGTTAGCCCCCTAATTATATCATTCATCAATGGGAAAGTCAATACTTTTGCGATTTATCCATGCGTAAAAGAAAGGGAAGAAAAAGCGAAGAAAAAAGCAAAAAAATGTCTGATTGTCAATCATAAACAAATTTTGAGGATGCAGAGAGAAATTTATTTTTTTCGAAAAATCAAAAAAAATATAAAAATTGGAAAAAAGGGCTTGACAAATGACAAAAAACATGCTAAAATAGTAAACTGCATTATAATCGCTCATACTGCGCTGTTCATGACGGAATGCGACAAATTGCCCCTTGGCAATTTGCACAAAAAAGAGGGAAAAGTCATGAAAATGCGTGGCGGCACATGAGAAAAACCGGAGCGTTACCAATTTTTTGAATGGAGTGATTGATTTAATGATCCATGTAAAAGATCAGAAGCTTGGACAGAACACCAGAAAGAGTTTTGCCAGATCCCGTTTCGATTACCCGTTGCCCAATCTGGTTGAGATCCAGACCAAGTCTTACGAGTGGTTCAAGAATGAAGGATTGATGGAGGTCCTGCGGGACGCATCGCCTATCACCGACTACTCGGGGAACCTGGTTATCGAGTTCATTTCCTATACGCTTGACGACAAGCATCCGAAGTACCCCGTGGAGGAGTGTAAGGAGCGTGACGTCAACTACGCCGCACCGCTCAAGGTCAACGTTCGCTTGACCAACAAGCAAACGGGTGAGGTCAAGCAGGCGGATATCTTTATGGGTGACTTCCCGCTGATGACCGAGACCGGTACCTTCGTGATCAACGGCGCCGAGCGCGTGATCGTATCGCAGATCATCCGTTCTCCGGGTATGTACTACGCATCCGAGATCGATAAAGCAGGTAAAAAGACCTACTCCACCACGGTGATCCCCTACCGCGGTGCATGGTTGGAATATGAAATAGACGCCACGGGTGTCATGTATGTCCGCATCGATAAGAACCGTAAGCTTCCCCTGACTATGCTGATCCGCGCACTTGGCGTGGAGAGCCGCGAGGATATTTACGCGATGTTCGGTGAGGACGAGCACCTGACTCTGACGCTGGATCGCGATGAATCCGAGCAGCTTGCCGAGATGAATCGCTCTACCGTTGGTGTGGAATCCCTGAAGGAGATCTATAAAAAGCTCCGTCCGGGTGAGCCCCCCATTGAGGAGGCGGCTCGCACACTGCTCCACAACTACTTCTTTGATCCCAAGCGTTACGACATCGCGCCCGTCGGACGTTATAAATATGATAAGAAAATGTCGATCCACCGTCGGATCGCCAACCACCGCCTTGCCGAGACCGTTGTCAGCCCCTTTACGGGTGAGGTGATCCTGGAGGCAGGACAGGTGGTAACACCCGAGCTTTCCAGAACGATCGAGCATGCCGGTGTCAATGAGGTCAAGATCCTGCTTGACAATGGAGACACCCTCAAGGTGATGGGTAACAACACCATTGAGCCCGAATATCTGCTCGGCTTTGATCTGAAGGATTGCGGCGTGCGCGAAAAGGCGCGCATTCCCGTGCTTCTTGAGATCATGGAGGCGTGCGGCGGCGACGTGGACGCTGTGAAGGCGATGGCAAAGGATCGCATTGCCGATCTTTGCCCCAAGCATATTACGGTTGACGATATTTTTGCGTCGATCAACTATCTGCTCAACCTGACCCATGACGTGGGCTCGGTGGATGACATCGACCACCTGGGCAACCGCCGTATCCGCTCGGTAGGCGAGCAGCTCCAAAATCAGCTCCGTATCGGCTTTACCCGTATGGATAAGATCATCAAGGAGCGTATGACAACACAGGATAACGAGAAGCTGACCGTTCAGGCACTGATCAATATCCGTCCTGTGACTACGGCGATCCGCGAGTTCTTCGGCTCCAGCCAGCTCTCGCAGTTCATGGATCAGAACAACCCCTTGGCAGAGCTGACGCACAAGCGCCGTCTGTCGGCACTCGGTCCCGGCGGTCTGTCGCGTGACCGTGCATCCTTTGACG
The DNA here is from genome assembly GCA_045655785.1 of Eubacteriales bacterium. Taxonomy (GTDB): domain Bacteria; phylum Bacillota; class Clostridia; order Oscillospirales; family CAG-272; genus UMGS1865. The sequence goes on along the minus strand of JAZOPW010000243.1, from coordinate 893 downwards.
TGCGTGACGTTCACTATACCCAATACGGTCGTATGTGCCCGATCGAGACCCCCGAAGGACCTAACATCGGTCTGATCTCGTATCTGACCACCTATGCACGTATTTCCGATTACGGCTTCATCGAGGCTCCTTACCGCAAGGTCAAGCACATCACCGATGAAGAGGGCAACGTAAAGCACCTTGTAACCGACGAGGTCGAGTATATGACAGCTGACGTTGAGGACCACTATATCGTGGCACAGGCAAACGAGCCGCTCGACGAAGAAGGCTACTTTATCAATAAAAAGGTCACCGCGCGTGACAAATCCGAGATCGTGGAAGCCGATGCGGCAAAGGTCGACTATATGGACGTCGCGCCCAAGATGCTGGTTTCGGTTGCTACCGCGATGATCCCCTTCCTTGAAAACGACGATAACACCCGTGCGCTGATGGGATCGAACATGCAGAAGCAGGCAGTGCCGCTGATGGTGACCGATTCTCCTATCGTAGGAACGGGTATGGAGTACAAGGCAGCCGTTGACTCGGGTGTCGTTGTGATCGCCGAAAGAGCCGGTACGGTCGAACGCGTACAGGCAGACCGCATCGTGATCGCAAGCGATGGCGGCATCAAGGATGTTTATGAGCTGATCAAATTCAAGAGAACCAACCAGGGTACCTGCTTCAATCAGCGTCCCATCGTCAAGAAGGGCGACTACGTCGAGGCAGGACAGATCATCGCAGACGGACCCGCAACCGCCAATGGCGAGGTTTCGCTGGGTAAGAACGCGCTGATCGGCTTTATGACCTGGGAGGGTTATAACTACGAGGACGCCGTTCTGCTGAATGAGCGTTTGGTTCGTGACGACGTTTATACCTCCTTGCACATCGAGGAATATACCCATGAGGCAAGAGAC
>JAZOPW010000242.1:0-4069 GCA_045655785.1 Eubacteriales bacterium | reverse complement strand
CGCTTTGCCTTTGCACGGTAGTTATATTCCAGCTCCTCCTCTTCTGCAAAGGGCTTGGGATCAAATTCGGCTTCCAGCTCGTCAGCCAGACCGTCCAGCTCGTCAGCCAACTTCTTAGCCTCTGCCTCCTGAAGCAGATCCTTCTTCTGGCGCTTCTGAATCACGACCTTTTGCAAAAGCGCACGGCATCTGTCGGACTGTTGAGTCAGCCCCTTTGCCTTCGCCTCGCACAGCTTTTCGGTCAGCAGTGCCTCTTTTTCCTCCAGATACGCGATAGAAGCGCGAAGAGCCTCCAGCTCATCCTCTACCGGCTCCAGAACCACTTCCTGTTCTTCAACGGCAGCTTCCTCTGCCTGTTGCAACATCTTATCAGACATTTTCGTTCCTCCGCAAAGAATTATACCAAAATACAGCGGTACATACTATATATATCATACCACGAAAAAGCCGTTCTGTCAACAGAACGGCAAAAGTTTTTTCGTTTTTTTTGAATTTTTTTTCGACAAATCGACCGCGTCAAAGAATCTGCAACGCGAAGATCACGTGCTCCAGCTTATTGAGCTTACGCATCTTTTCATCGACCGACACCTTGTGCGGAATACGGATCAATGCTTCCATGCCCACGTGAGGCGATGTACCGCTTCTGGGGGGTGTTACCTGAATCTCGACGCCCGCATACTCTTTTTTGATCTTTTCGGTCATCATCACTACCGACTCCACGCTATCCAATTCCAAATAGACGAAAAGTCTTTGACGTCTGCGCATCATCAAGTATTCCATCTTGGAGATCAGCGTAAATGCCAGCATCACCGCGATCACGGTTGAGAATGCCGCAAGATACAAGCCGTAGCCAACGGCAAGACCGATGGCAGCCGTCACCCAAAGACCTGCCGCCGTGGTCAGACCCGAAATGCGAGAATTGCCTTTCTTGACGAGAATGGTACCCGCGCCGAGAAAACCGATACCGCTCATGACCTGCGCGCCGGTTCGCTGAATATCCGAGTTGATGCCCATCTCGCTCATCTTTACGGTCAGCAGGCATCCCATCAACGCGGTGAGTGCGGCACCCAAGCAGACCAGCATATGGGTACGCAGACCTGCGGCACGTCCGTGGAATTCACGCTCCACACCGACCAAGGCACCCGCAAGTGCCGCAAGCGCGACACGAACGATCACGGTAACGAAGCTCAGATTGTCCAAAAAAGCAAACACGTCAAGTAATTGTTCCCACATATCAAAGCCTCCTTGCTTCAAAACAGATTTTTTCAGAAAAGAAAACTTGGAGAACGCCACCAAAAGTTCTCTTTCACACGATCTCCAAGCCTTATTTTTCAATATGCGACAATTGCCATTAAGATTTGGTTATTGTAACATTTTTTCCTTGATTTGTCAAGTAATTTTTTGTTTATTTAAGATTTATTCACACTTTAGATACAAAAAGCATCAAAAGCATCCAATCAACGCCTTTACACCGCGAATGATCAGCGCGATCAGCACCCAAACGGCAGAAAACGCGATCACGATAGAGAACAGCGAAAGGGTCCGCAGGTTCAAAAGCCACAGCGTGGAGGTGATATACGGTGCCAATCCGAACACACCGGTCACGATCGCAAAAAGTGTGACCATCACAAGATAGATCGGAATCGCGCCCAAGGCAGAGCGAATATCAAGCCAACTCAGCGAGACGTGAAGTGAAACGGTCAGGATCACCACGATTCCCAAAAGACTGCGGATCCAATCCTCGCCAAATCCGGTAAACATAGAGGACAGGAGAGACAGCACACCGGGGATCAGCTGTGCGGGCGTGGTTCCCGTAGCGGCAAAGCTGCGCGAAAAATCGAGATAGGCACTCCATTGCGTCGGGAAGCAGAGCCATAGCATCAGGATCATCACACCGATTCCGCTGAAGATCGGTCCCACCGCGATAAAGAGATTTCCGAGGCTTGCCCAGGGATTTCTGCGGTTGTAGCTATGCTCCACATAGCCGTAAAGACCGTCATCGGGATGAGGATTCCAAAGGCGCATACCGGTAATGCGATGACCGAACAGGATGCACATAGCGGCATGCCCCAACTCATGCACGGGAGTGCCGATGATCGAGGTCACGTCAAAGACCGCACCCGATCCGCTCCCCGAAAGTCTGGCAAAGAGAACCGCGCAAAGATGAACGGCAAGACCGCATATCACGATCGTTCCGAGCGTCAGCAACAGCAGCTGACCGATATAAAAGAGATATTGGAAAATCAAGTCACTCATGATAACACCTCCGTCAACACATATTATTACTATTACCATTATACAGGAAGATCTAAAAAAAGTCAATAGGCGATCGTGCAACTTTCCCCAAATCGTGCATCTTTCCCCAAATCTCCACAAAAGAAGCACCCGTCAAAAAAATCAACGGGTGCTTTTCGGCAGGATCAAACGGGGCAAACGTTTATGGCTCTGAGCTTTGCGCTGTTCTTGGGATCGGGCTCGGTATCAAACGTCACCTTCTGTCCCTCGGTCAAGGTTTTAAAGCCCTCTGTCCGGATCGCGGAAAAATGAACGAACACGTCGTCGCCGCCCTCGTCGTTGGAAAGGAAGCCGTAGCCCTTTTCCGCATTAAACCATTTTACTGTACCTTTGTTCATTTCGGGTACCTCCGTGAAGAATAATATTGTACCCGAAAAAAAGAATGCCCCATGGATGAGCGAATCTGTGCCTGACGCGATTCGCAAATCGTGGGACTTAAGGATTATCTCGAATACGGCCTTATGATACCACATTTTTCCGAAAAAGTCAACCCCTATTTCTGTTTTTAAGCCAAAAAACTTTATTTGGTTAAATATTGTTTGGCAAAATGAACAAGAAATCGATACTGAATTTATGAATGATTGTCATATTCCGAACTTGACAATTTTACGGTCTTCCTATATAATAAAGAGGCAATATTCTTGCTTTTGCAGGAATCCATGAAGAGTAAAAGCGTGGGCGTTGGATACGTCCTTTAGTGCCGCACGGACGGGGAGTTGCCGAGCGGACGAAAAGAGGCTTGCCTCTTGCGGTTCACGCTTTGCATCCCGCTTCATACGGCTGATCGGAGATAGGAAATGCTCGTTCCGATAAAAAAAATCGGAGCCTGAAAAGCCTGTATCGTCCTCCTTGTTCTGCCATATGGGCGGAAAAAAGGAGGTATTTTTATGAAAGATCCTGTTTCCGCACGTTCCCGTATTTATCGCATCACCCTGGACGCAATGCTCATTGCCATCTACGTGATCCTGAGTATGGTTCCCTCACAGATCTCCTGGGCATCCCTGCCCGTTCTGCTCTGTGCGTTCCTGTTGGGTCCCGTTGACGCGATCGTGATCACACTTTGCGGCTCGTTTATCGAGCAGATGTGGTACGGCTTGAGCTTCGCATCGCTGATCTGGATGCTGCCGTGGGCAGTTTTCGCCACTTTCATCGGGCTTGCCGCCATGTGGGTGCGCAAAAATCCGAAGGCGTGGAAGATCATTCTCACCGTCGTATGCGCCGAGCTGCTGCTGAATATCGGAAACACCTCGGCTCTGCTCTATTTCGGGTACGTGTCCATCAACCCCGAAAGCTTTTCCGCAGGATTGCCCCTTTGGGTGGTAGCGGTTCTGACCTATATCGTCAGAATGCCGCAAGCCGTCATTCGTGCGATCCTCTCCTCCATCGCCATCCCCCTGCTCTTACCGCCCTTGCGCAAGGTATTGGCACGGATGCGCTTGCTTTGAATCGACTTTTGATTGATTTGACTTTACTTTGACTTGACCTTGATTGAACCCCAAACCCTTACGCGGCAGCCATGTGAGCCTCTCTCCACCTGCCGCGTTCTTCGCGTGCCAAAATAAAAAGCTTGCTTTGATAAGCTGTAAAGGAAGGATTTTTTATGACCTGCCAAGAAGCCATTCAGTATATCCACTCCAATTCGTGGAAGGGACTTCGCCCGGGGCTTGAGCGCATCCGTACCCTGCTTGGAGCCATGGGTAACCCCCAAAATGCCGTGCGTTGCATCCACGTTGCCGGCACAAACGGAAAAGGAAGCGTGTGCGCCATGCTGGAT
>JAZOPW010000241.1:0-2711 GCA_045655785.1 Eubacteriales bacterium | reverse complement strand
ATAAGACTCATACAGAAGAATAGCGGAATCGCAGGTATCACACTGAATCACATGGAATCCGCCGGATTCCAACATAGCAGTCAATAATCCGCGAATATTGGCTTCGTCTTCGATGACAAGGATTTTATACTTATTGTTCATTAACAGTTTCCTCCAAACGTAACGTAAAGCGGAAAAGCGCTCCCCCATCGGGAAGGTTTTCTGCGGAAATCATTCCTCCGTGAGCGCTCACGATCGTTGCGCAAACAGACAAGCCAATACCGGTATTTTTCTTATGGGAGTCTACCGATCCTTCCTTTTGCTCATAAAATCCGATAAAAAGATCCTGAAGCTTCTCTTTTGGAATACCGCAACCGTTATCACGGACTTCAAATACAGCTTGTTGCTCCTCGGCATAAACGCGAAGCTCAAGTTTTGTCATTCCTTCTTCGTGCATCACAGCATTTTCAAGAAGATTGACCAAAACCTGTTCGATCAGCATAGCATCCATGGGGACAATAAGAATATCCTCCGGCATGGAAAGCAAAACCATTTGAGCGGCGTATCTTTTCTTGAACTTGACCAAAACGGATGCGATGAGATCATCCAAAACCGTAGGAACCTTAGCAATCTTGACATTATCGCTGTCGAGTCTGGTAACAGACAAAAGATTTTCCACCATGCGAACCAGCCAAACAGAATCATTCTGGATGCTTTGCAGCATCAATTTTCTTTGGCCCGGAGAAAGAGAGTCACCGTTTTCCAAAAGCGTTGCAGCGGAACCGTAAATCGTAGTTAAGGGAGTGCGTATATCGTGGGACACGGCTCTGAGTAGATTTGCGCGCATGCGTTCCTTTTCGCTTTCCAGACGAATCTCCTCGTTGCGTTTTACCTTTGTGGTCAGGGCGCCGGTTAGCAAGGCAATGGTGATCATTACCACTGCGGAGATCAGGTTAACAGGCGTTATGAAGTCAAATGCAAAAAAAGGAAAGGTAAACGCGTAATTGATCGCTAATGTACTCACGCACGATGATATAATGCCGTAAACGTAGCCATTGGTAAGCAACGAAATCAGAAAGACCGCAAATGCAAATAGAGTCGTGATCTGCTCATCAATGCCAAAAACATTCTGAAAGGACACGCTGATGACAAATGCCACTACCAAAATAAATACTGTGATGGCAATATCCTTCAAAATGGTGCGTTTTTTCATACTCGCCTCCGCAAATTTCGATCTTACATATATAATACCAGGGGAGGCTGTAAATTGCAACAGCCTCCCCTATTTTTTTAGCCGAAAATGTTAAACTGAACGAAGATTGCGGAGAGCAAGGATGCAACCAGAGAAACAACGGTGATCTGCGTGTTGATGGACGGGCCTGCGGTATCCTTGAAGGGGTCGCCGACGGTATCGCCGATAACTGCAGCCTTGTGAGCCTCGGATCCCTTGCCGCCTTCATTACCGGCCTCAACGTACTTCTTAGAGTTATCCCACAAGCCACCTGCGTTGGACATGAACAGGGACAGAAGCAAGCCGGAAACGATGTTACCCAACAAGAAGCCGCCCACTGCAGCGGGACCGCCGATGAAGCCAACGCCAACGGTAGCCAAAATAGCAACCAACCCTGCGGGGATCAGGTCGCGGAGAGAACCGGTGGTAGCAACGTCGATACACTTATCGTAGTCGGGCTTTGCATCCTCTTTGCCTTCCTTCAGGCCGGGGATGGTGTCGAACTGACGATGAATTTCTTTCACCATCTTCTGTGCGTTCTTGTCAACAGCCAGGATGAGCATTGCGGAGAAAACTGCGGGAATAGCCGCGCCGATCAGAATACCGAAGAATACGGTGGGGTTCATGATGTCGAAGCCTGCAATGTTTGCACCTGCAGCATTTGCCTCAGACATAAAGGTACCAAGCAGAGAGATAACGGTCAAGCCTGCTGCGCCGATGGAGAAGCCCTTGGTAACTGCCTTAACGGTGTTACCTGCAGAATCGAGCTCATCGGCCACACGAATGGTTTCTTCGCCCAAGTCGCCCATCTCGGCAAGACCGCGAGCATTGTCAACGATAGGACCGTATGCGTCGTTAGAGATGATCATAGCAACGATGGAAAGCATGCCGACCGCTGCCATAGAAATACCGAACAAGGGATAGTTAGCGCCGTACTCGGCAATCAGAGCCTCAGTGCCGCAGATTTTGTAGGAAACAAGCGCGGAAACAGCAATACCGATCATTGCGGGAAGCGCAGACAAGAAGCCGTAGGAGAAGCCGGAAAGGATGGTGAACGCGGGACCGCTCTTGGAAGCACCTGCGCACTTTTTAACGATGGGCTTGGAGTCATCGGTAAAGTAGTCAGTTGCAAGACCGATAACCACACCAACGATCAAACCGGTTGCAGAGCAAGCCCAAATGTGCCAAGAGAAGCCAAACAGAGCAGTGGCACCGGCGGTAAACGCAAGGAACAAAGCAGAGGTTACGTAAGTAGAAGAGTTAAGAGCCTTGGTGGGAGTACCGTTCTTGGTAATACGGGCAGTAGCAATGCCCAGAATTGAGGCCAGCAGACCAAGAGCTGCGTAGCAAAGAACCATCATAACGTTCAAATGCTCAACAACACCGCCGGTCAAGGTCTGTGCAATTACCAATGCAGAAGTCATAGCAGCTACGTTGGAGTCAAACAAGTCTGCGCCCATACCAGCAACGTCACCTACGTTGTCACCAACGTTATCGGCGA
>JAZOPW010000240.1:0-3430 GCA_045655785.1 Eubacteriales bacterium | reverse complement strand
CTACGATCCGACTTGACCACGTTGATCTCCGAGATGCGGTCGATCTCGTCACCGAAAAATTCCACACGAAGCGCACTGTCGTTGGCGTTTGCGGGAATGACCTCCACCGTGTCGCCGTTGACGCGGAAGCTGTCACGCACCAGCGACATATCGTTGCGGTTGTAGCTGTTTGCCACCAGCTTGCGGATAAAAATATCGCGGCTCATCTGTGACCCCGGACGGATGGCAAGCACCAAGCCCTGATATTCACTTGGGTCTCCGAGTGAATAAATACAGGATACCGATGCAACAATGATCACGTCACGCCTCTCAAACAAGGCGCTCGTGGCACTGTGACGCAGGCGGTCGATCTCGTCATTGATCAGCGCGTCCTTTTCGATATACATGTCCTTGCCCGGAATGTACGCCTCGGGCTGATAGTAATCGTAATAGCTGACGAAATACTCCACGGCGGCATCGGGAAAGAACTCGCGCATCTCGGAGCAGACCTGTGCCGCAAGCGTTTTGTTGGGCTCCAGAATCAATGTGGGGCGGTTGACGCGCTGTATCACATTTGCCATCGTGAAGGTTTTACCCGAGCCCGTCACGCCCAACAGCGTTTGCATCCGCTCCCCCGCCTCGATCCCCTCTACCAGCTGTGCAATTGCTTCGGGTTGATCACCCGTTGGGGTGTATTCACTTTTCAGGACAAACGGATTGGTTTGCATCATTAACCTCCAAAAAATGCATTCAAGTCATCTTCTCCATATACTGACGCAGGCGTAAACAAAGTTTTTTCTGATTTTGCCTCTCACAATATTTGGAAATCAAAACATACGGAATCACAAATACGCAATAAAGTACAGCAATCACAGCTACATCAAGCAACAATCTGAAAGCAGCTTCTTTTATGCTGTCAAAGGCAATCCATCGAGCAATAAGAACCAGCACAAAAAAAGATGCAACATAGACGGCTCCCATAAGAAGAGTCTCTTTGATATGTATTTTCGGTTTTGAAAGAGGCTTATTCGACTCATTCTCCATGTCACAGACAAAGCATTCGAGGGTGGTTACCCCATCCGAAACCGATATGCCGTCTGCAAAGCATTCGAACCGATATTCTGTTGTAGTCTTACCTTCAAAGTTGGTATGCTTCACCCGTTGAATGAATATCAGAAAGCTGTGTTCATCTTGCTCCAATTCAAAAAAATAGTACGATTTTCCAGGCTTTAACATTTTCTTCTCGAAAATGACATCGTTCAGCTTCAATTCATAGCAAAGCTCGCTCCAATCGATCATTGCCGATATTTCATAGGACTGCTCTCCCCATGTTACCGTGAAAACCTTACCCTCCAAGATAAAAACTCCCTTCCATCAAAATCCGAATGAGAAATTATTATACCATTTTTTTATTGCTATGTAAAGTGATTTTTCAATTTATTTTCTGCTTTCGGAAAATAATTCATTTAATTTGATCATCAAGCATTTTCAGCAATTTTGATCGATTGCCGACATATTGGGCAAAATTGCTTGCAAAAGAAAAGCCTATAAAAAGGACAATGAGTTTTGCTAAAGTAATTGAGGCTTTTATCATCCTATCGGACAGCATTTCCGACTCAACCTCTAAAAAAAAGTAAAACCAAGCTCCACAGAGCGAAAGCCAAAAGCCAATCGGATAGTGCAGGAAATCTTTGACATAACGTCCCCAAGGAAAATGAATCCATTTTTTTCGAAATTCTGCAAGAGTGGTTTTTCCATCCGTAACTGAAATGCCATCCGCAAAGCAATAGAAGGTATACTCATCACTCCGTACCCTGTTTCTCTGTAAAACGATTAAGAAGGAATGCCCGTCCAATTCCAAGTTTTGAACAAAGCAATTCCACATCCAATCGGGAGAACTGCTGTATTTCAGCTCATGGTTTAAAAATATTTCACAAATTCCTTTTTCACGGATCATCATCACAGAAGTTTCATAGGCTCCGTCACCAAAGTCCACAGAAAAATCCATCCCAACCCGCGCATTCTCGAAATTATCTTTTCTCATGCTACAATCTCCTTTTGGAAGTTACAGAAATAGTATATCACAAAAAATTTTATAAGTAAATAACTCAACCCGAAAAAAGTCGGCTTTTCGCAGAAAAAGATTTTGTTTTATCCAACTTTTTTTTCCAAACCTATAGAAATTTATTTTAAAATGTGGTATAATAAGATAATAATTGTATATTGACTGAGTTTTACCCCCTGAAAGGAACCTGTAAATGCCCTCTTATATCGAAACAGCCGAAGAAATCAACCTGCCGGTCATCGCCATGCGCGGATCGGTCGCCTTCCCCTCCATCACGGTCAACTTTGAGCTTGGGGATGAAAGCGCATCTTGCGCGGCAAAAGCGGCAGGCGAAAAAAATGCTTATATCTTTTTGACATCATATAATGACACACTCGAGGAATCCGTTGAATTCCCCTACTATTACGTTGGCACCATTGCAAAGATCAAGCAAATGCTGCGTACACCTGCGGGACAAACACACATCATTGCAGAAGGTGTTTGCCGCGCGGCAGCCATTCATTACCGCAAGGTGTCCGATTACATTGACGCACATCTTGTTTGCAAGCACATTCATCTGACAGACAACGGAGGCGTCCGCGGAGAAGCATTGATCCACGAAATGCTGTACGCACTGAAAAAGAATACCGCATTTTTACCCACAGGATCCGAGGACGTCATCAAAGCCGCGCAACGCTTTGACGATCCCGGCAGACTTGCCGACTTCATTGCCGCGAATATTTTTGTTCGCAACACAGACAAACAAGAGGTGCTGGAGTGCTTCGATCCGCTTCGCCGCGGTGAGCTTGTTTTGGAGATCCTTGCGGAGGAAGCCGATATTCTGGAGGAAGAATCGATCATCCGTCACCGCGTGAACGCGAACATGAATCGACATCAGCGTGAATTTTATCTGCGTGAGCAGATGAAGGTCATTCAGGAAGAGCTTGGTGAGGGCAATGACGTAGAGGAATTTGCCGCGCGAATTGAGGAGGCAGATCTTCCAAGCGAGGTCAAAACCAAGCTGACCAAGGAAAACGACCGCCTCGCAAAGGTTCCCTACGGATCTGCCGAGGCAACCGTGCTTGCAAATTATCTCGACACCTGTCTTGAAATTCCGTGGAGCAAAGCCACGAAGGACCGTGTTCGCTTTGATACCGTGCAGAAGGTATTGGACGCCGATCACAACGGCTTGGAAAAGGTAAAGGAGCGCATTGTAGAGTACATCGCCGCAAAACAGCTCAACCCCGAGCTTCGCAATCAGATTCTGTGCTTGGTGGGTCCTCCCGGTGTCGGTAAAACCTCGATCGCATCCTCGATCGCCCGTGCGCTCAACCGCAAATACGTGCGTATCTCCTTGGGAGGCGTACGCGATGAGGCTGATATTCGCGGTCACCGCAAGACCTATAT
>JAZOPW010000239.1:0-2335 GCA_045655785.1 Eubacteriales bacterium | reverse complement strand
TTGGCTCACAGAACGACATGGCTACGATCCGACTTGGATAAATATTTTGACGAGGCGCAGATCGCGGGCTTCCACACGGTGAGATTGGTTCACGGCAAGGGAACGGGCGCGCTGAAGGCGGCACTTTGGAAATATCTGAAGGGGGACCGCAGAGTGGCATCCTTCCGAATCGGACAGTTCGGCGAGGGAGACGGTGGCGTTACCGTGGTCGAGTTGAAATAAAGGCGAAGAACAGGCAAAAAAGAGCACAAGGTTTTTCGACCTGTCAAGGTTTTCTTTATGCAAAGTCCCGTTTCGCTAATTTTTGACAAAAAAATCGAAAAATTGCTTGTCTATTTGAAAAATGTATGATATAATGGTGGTGTCAGAAAATACCCCAAAAATATGAATTGTAAAAACAGTCGGAGGAAAACGCTTATGAAGGAATCACAGTATGCAGAACTGAGTGTCATCGGTATGAAGGGGTGCGAGGAATTTGCCTCGCAGGTGGATTACTATTTGAAGGAATGGCGTCGTCACGGTGGTGAGGATACCTTCCTCGTAAAGGCAGAGTGCCCCCGTTTTGGAACGGGCGAGGCAAAGGCTCTGTTGCACGAGTCTCTGCGCGGACACGATCTCTACATCATTTGTGACGCATTTAACTATGGAGTAACCTATAAGATGTACGGTCAAGAGGTTCCCATGAGCCCCGACGACCACTATGCGGACCTGAAGCGCATCATTGCGGCTGCAGGCGGAAAAGCAAGACGGGTCACCGTGATCATGCCCATGCTCTATGAGGGCAGACAGCACAAGAGAACGGGAAGAGAATCCTTGGACTGCGCATCTATGCTGCAGGAGCTGGTTCAGATGGGCGTCACCAATATCATCACCTTTGACGCGCACGATCCCAGAGTACAGAACGCAATTCCTCTGTACGGCTTTGACGACGTGAAGCCTACCTACCAGATGATCAAGGCGCTGGTGAAGAACGTGCCCGACATTTCGGTAGATAAGGAAGATCTGATGATCATTTCTCCCGACGAGGGCGCAATGGGCAGATGTATGTATTTCTCCTCTGTGCTTGGATTGGACATCGGTATGTTCTATAAGCGCCGTAACTACTCCATCGTAGTTAACGGTAAGAACCCCATCGAGGCACATGAATACCTCGGTAAGGATCTGACGGGCAAGGATGTCATTATCATCGACGATATGATCTCCTCGGGCGAGTCTCTGATCGACGTAGCATCCCAGATCAAGGAGAAGGGCGCAAAGCGCGTGTTTGCCTTTACCACCTTCGGACTGTTTACTGACGGTTTGGATAAGTTCGATAAGGCATATGCCGACGGCGTGCTGGATAAGATCTTCACCACCAACTTGGTGTACCGTCGCCCTGACCTGTATACCAGAGACTGGTACGTAGAGGTCAATATGTGTAAGTACGTGGCGTACCTGATCGATACGCTGAACCACGACGAGACGATCAGCGACCTGCTCAACCCCGTAAAGAGAATTCATAAGCTGGTAGAAAAGCACAAGAAGGATCAGAGCACACAGATCTCCATGAAATTCGACCACGAATAAGAAACAAATAAACCGCCCGAGGCTTGCGTCTCGGGCGGTTTATTTGTGTTCATTATTTATCGAGGAGATCGAGGTTCTTCGTAAAAATATATTTACAGTTTTGCAACAACGTGGTATAATTGTTATACAGACAAGATCAAATCAAGACTTATACGATTAACAGGAAGGACGTAGTATGAAAATTCCAAAGCTTAAGCATGCAAGACTGTGCAGAATTCTTACATATGTGACCGTGCTGGGGTTATTTTTAGTGCCTCCCATGATTGTTTTGAACATCCGCGGAATATCCGAAAATGCAAAGGGTGTAACCTTTTTTGCCTTTTTGGTGGGACTGATCGTGTATGTGCTGAAAAATCTTTTTAACCTGATGATGTTGGATGAGGAGCTTGCTCAATTTCAATGCTATCAGACCGCAAGAACACAGTTCGAGCTTCCCGATGGCTTTTGTGTTTCGGATGTTGAACAACGGCTATCGGCATTTGGAGAGGAGTGTTCCTGTGCGTCTACGCTGCCCCATCCAAGCATGTTGCGATATCAATTTAATCGTTCCCTTCTTATTTACGCAAAGGGAACCGAAAAGGTAGTGTGTACGTATCATACAGACCTGTTGAATGCCCGAACCTACCAAGCGATATTCCTCTCTGCCAATGCGAATTCGAATGTGCTGAGGGGAAGAAAGCAACCGAAATTTTTAGACAGATCCCAAAGGGATGCTTCCTTGAATCGAGTAACGGTTCCAATCATTTTCGCTTCGAGGGTAGACGACAGC
>JAZOPW010000238.1:0-7063 GCA_045655785.1 Eubacteriales bacterium | reverse complement strand
GAACACATTCCAATCCAGTAACGTTCACAATAAAGGTTGTAGTAAAATGATTTTGATATAAAACAAAAAACAATGAGTTTCAGGTTTTAAATAAAGAGTTTTTGCTTTTTTTATAAAGTAACATTCTTAAAAAATCTCCGTATTATTAGTAATGAGCATGAGTACAAGCTCAAAATCAAAAGAAAAGAGGTTTTATAAGATGAACAGCAAAGACGAAACAATAACAAAATTTTTGGAAGCACTAAACGTTGACACAATTGGAGATGTAAAGTACGAAGAAAAACTGTGTGGGCGGTTCCGTTGCGTTTGTGGGCAACCGATAAAAAACGGATACCTTTTCACGAACAAACGAAACCATCTTCAATGCGTGGTGGGTAAAAACTGTTTGTCCCACATTGCTTGGTATTTAAATTGGGAATTAAAATAGAAAGGAATTTTGTAAGATGTCAAAAATTGCAGAAATCATTAAATACGAAGGTGATAACAGCACCTTCATTTGGAAACATCCGTGTGAGGATTTTAACTCTATGACGCAACTCATCGTTCATGAATCGCAAGAGGCGTTGTTCTTTATGAACGGTCAGGCGCTTGACCTGTTTGGAGCAGGTCACTACACGCTTGAAACACAGAATATTCCTATGATTGGCAAGGTGCTCAACCGCGCTACGGGTGGAGAATCTCCCTTCCATTGCGAGGTCTATTTCATCAACAAGACTGTGCAGATGGCAATTAAATGGGGAACGGACTCCAAGATCAGGTTCTTGGAGCCGTCTCTCGGCATTCCGCTTGAGATCGGTGCATGCGGTGAATTGAATCTGACCGTTTCGGATTCGCGTAAGCTCCTTGTAAAGCTTGTTGGAACGATGAGAGGTATTGCTTGGGAAGAAAAAGGAATGGGCTTTACAAAGTCGATTCAAAATTCCTTCCGTCCCTTGATCTCAACTGCTGTAAAAGCGCATCTGTCCAATGCGATCAAGTCTAACAACATCAACATTCTGGAGATCGACGAAAATCTGGAGCGGTTGTCTGAGGTATTGCGTCAAAGTATCGTTCCGGGATTTGAAGAATACGGCTTGACAATTCCGCAGTTCTACATCACAAACGTCGCGCTCCCCGAAAATGATCCCAATTTCAGACGCATGCGTGAATTGCATACGGTATCCTTCCAGACCCGAATGATCCAAGCCGAAGCGCTTGTGAAATCCGCGCAGGCAGACGCTGAGGCGGAGATTACTGCGGCACGCCGTAAGATCGAGTTGGAAAAGCAGTTGACCGAGACCGAAGTTGCAAAACGCGAGGCAGAAAGAGATCTGATCCGCGCCCAGGCTGATGCGCAGGCAACGAAGATGGCGGGCTTTGCAGAAGCAGAGGTTATGCGTGCAAAGGGTTATGATCAAAAGGATGTTTTGCAGACCGAGGTACAGAAGGCGTACGCCGAGGGTATTGGTAACATGACCATCAGCGGCAGTGGCGGCGGAGTTGCAGGTGATATGATCGGACTTGGCGTTGGAATGGCGGCGGCAGGAGCTGTTGCCCCCCAGCTTGGCGATATGTTCAAGGGATTTGCCCCGAATCCTTCTGCGGAAGCTCCCGCACCCGAGGCAAAATGTGCAAAGTGTGGTGCGGCGCTCCCCGCAAATGCGAAATTCTGCTTGGAATGCGGTGAAAAGATTGTTTCGCCCGTTCCTGCGGATATGATCGTTTGTCCCGAATGTGGAAACACCGTAGCGAAGGGTAAGTTCTGTCCCGAGTGCGGACATAAGTTTGTTACCGTTTGCTCCAAATGCGGAAAAGACGTGGTCGCGGGTGCAAAATTCTGCCTTGAATGCGGCGAAAAGCTTTGATGGAGGATAAGAATATGAAAAAACGGTTTGGCTTATACGTTGCCGCGTGGGCGGTGTTGCTTGCGTTGTTTAATGTGATCGCGTTCGTATCGGTCGGATGGATCAATCAAGAAAAATATACGTCGTCATTTTGGATCGGATATACGCTGATCACCGCAATGTTTATCGGTCAGCTGATTTGCTCCGCCATGGCATTTAAAGCGGATACCGCACAAAAATTCTTTTATAACATTTCACTCATCAAAAGCAGCTACGCCGGCTTGATCGCATCATTTATCGTTGGTGGCTTGTGTATGCTGATTTCTCCTCTGCCGTATTGGGTCGGTGTAATTGCATGTGCTATTGTGCTGGTCATTAACGTGCTTGCTGTGATCAAGGCAACTGCTGCGATCAGTGAAGTAGAACGAATTGATCACAAGGTCAAGGTACAGACCTTCTTCATCAAGTCCCTAACGATTGATGCGGAAACATTAATGGCGCAGGCAAAATCAGAGGATGTAAAGACGGAATGCAAAAAGGTTTGTGAAGCCGTTCGGTATTCCGATCCGATGAGCAACGATGCGCTTGCCTCTGTTGAAGCACAGATCACGATTCAGTTTCATTCGCTGTCTGAGGCGGTCGAGTCCGATGACGTTGACCTAGTAAAAGCCGTGGCAAAAAATTTGCTTGTTTTGGTTGCGGACAGAAATAAGAAGTGCAAATTGTTGAAGTAAAAAGATAGCTTTAGGAATATAACATCAAGGAGATTTAAAGTGGCACTTTTCAAATGTAAAATGTGCGGTGGATCGCTGGAGATTGCTAACAACGCTACGGTCGTTGAATGTGATTACTGCGGTACACAACAGACCTTGCCCAAGCTTGATGACGAAAAGCGCGCGAACCTTTATGACCGTGCAAACCATTTTCGGCGAAACAACGAGTTTGACAAGGCAATGGCAATATACGAGCAGATATTGAACGAGGACAATACAGATGCGGAAGCGTATTGGTCGATCGTTCTTTGTCGCTACGGAATCGAGTACGTAGAGGATCCGACTTCACGTAGACGTATTCCTACCGTAAACAGAGCGCAATTCACATCTATATTGGCAGACGAAGATTACAAGTCCGCGCTTGCAAATGCCGATACATATCAAAGAAGCATCTATGAACTTGAAGCAAAAGCAATTGATGAGATTCAGAAAGGGATTCTTGCAATTTCCAGCAAGGAAGAACCTTTTGATGTTTTTATCTGTTATAAGGAAACGGACGCAAGCGGAAAGCGCACGCAAGACAGTGTGCTTGCACAGGATCTTTACTATGGCTTGAAGAATGAGGGCTTCAAGGTCTTTTTCTCGCGCATTACCTTGGAAGAAAAATTGGGCTCCGCTTACGAACCCTATATTTTTGCCGCGCTGAATTCGGCAAAGGTTATGGTGGTGCTTGGAACACAAGCTGAGCACTTTAACGCCGTATGGGTGAAAAACGAGTGGTCGAGATTTTTGGCTCTTATTAAGCAAGGGCAGAAAAAGGTGCTGATTCCCGCATACAAAAATATGGATCCTTACGATCTTCCCGAAGAATTCTCTCATTTGCAGGCACAGGATATGTCCAAACTGGGCTTTATGCAGGATCTGATCCGGGGAATCAAGAAAATTGCCGGCAAAGAGAAAAAGGAGACCGTTAAAGAAACGGTGATTGTCAATCAAGTCAATCAGGATCATGATACGGCACCTCTGTTGAAGCGCGCGTTTCTGTTCTTGGAGGATGGAGATTTTGACAGTGCAGACGAATATGCGGAAAAGGTTTTGGATATTGATCCCGAATGCGCCGAAGCCTATGTTGTAAAATTGTTGATCGGGTTGAAGCTACGCTCTCCTTCCCAAATCGGATCGTATGCATCGCCGATTGACCGAAATCCTAATTATATCAAGGCTTTGCGGTTCGCCAAAGGAAACTATCGTAATACGATCGAGGGCTACAATCAAGCCATCGTTAATCGAATTGAGTTAGACAATAAGAATCAACAGTATACAAACGCTTGTTCCTTGATGAATTGCAGAAGATATAGCGATGCAATCTCGGCATTCTCCAAGATTGGATCTTTCAAGGATTCTGCAGCCAAAATTGAAATTTGCAAGCAGAATATAGAAACGGATCGCAAGGAGCGGATCTATGCCGATGCTTTGCGTAATGTTGCTTCCTCTGCGGCAAACGACAAGAATATTTTGAGCAGTATTTCCGCTTTGCAATCGATTAAAGGCTACAAGGATGCGGATGCGTGGATAGAAAAACTCGAAGCGCGCCTTGAAAAGTGGTATGCAGATCAAAAAGCCACAGAGGAGAAGGCTCGCATCAAAGCGGAACAGGAAAAGCTTGAGGCAATTCGACAAGCCGAGCTGCGCAAGATCAAGGCGGAACAGAACAAGAAGAAGGCAGTAAAAGCTGCCAAAATCGGCATTCCGAGCTTGATCGCGTTGGTTTTGGTTGTTGTTTTAACGACCACCTTACTGATCCCGATGATCCGCTTTCATAAAGCCGATAAGCTGTTTGCGGAAGGCAAATATGCCGAAGCCGATTCCATATACAAGGAACTTGACGGATTCGGAAAGAGCGACCAGCGCATTTCTGCGGTAAAAGCAATCGATCAGGTTGAAAATCAGAAGTTTGAAGAAGGCATCAAAACGCTTCTTGCGGCAGGTGTTCCAGTTGAATTGACTTATCAAACCGAGGGCGGAAGCTTGACAGATACGCAAACGCTCTCATTGGGCTATACGCTTTCGCTGGATGATTCTATTGTCCCCTTGGGAACGGAAAAGTCCGCTACATCCGAGCAAACTGTATTTACATTCACGCAAAGCTCCGATTTTACAGGCCTGAAAACGCCCGGCAGAAACGGTTATCGGTTTGTAGAATGGGAGTTGGATAGCTATGCCTATGACGTGGAAACCAAGGACGCAACCTTTACGCTCTCCTTGAAGGCAAAATGGAGCACCAAAGATTATACGATCGAGTATAATCTCGCGGGTGGATCTGTTCAAGGCAATAACATCGCAGAGTATGATCCCGAGGACGACGCATTCACGCTGATCAACCCCACTCGTACAGGCTACACCTTTGCCGGTTGGACGGGAACCGATCTTTCCGAGGCGACCGCTGAAGTTACCGTGCCCACGGGAAGCTATGGCAACAGAGCCTATACAGCTACTTGGAAAGCAAATGAATATACGGTTACATTGCTACCAAACGGCGGAGAGGTGTCTAACGCACAGTTGGCGGTTGTTTATGACAAACCTTTTACATTTCCTACCCCGACATGGCTTGGTCATGATTTTTCGGGTTGGTATATTGATGGCAAAAAGGTGACTGATGGCACGTGGAGTGAAACACAAAATATAACGCTTACCGCCAAGTGGGATGCTACCGATTACACGATTACTTATCATCTCGACAATGGTTCCAATGCAACGGCCAATCCCCAAACGTATACGATATACGATGCCATTGCATTGAAAGAACCCACAAAAACGGGATACACATTCCTTGGCTGGACTTATGACGGACAATCAACTCCCGCAAAAACTGTATCCATTGCAATAGGCACGACCGGGAATAAGGTTTATACTGCAAATTGGCAAGCAAATGAGTACAAGGTAACGTTTGACGCCAACAATGGCACAGTTTCGATCACTGAGCTTGACGCAATATATGATTCCAACGTTACTCTGCCCACACCTTCAAGAACAGGTTATTCTTTTGACGGATGGTATAACGGAAATCAAAAATACACATCCGGAGCATGGAAAAAGGCATCTAATGTCACACTTACCGCAAAGTGGACGGCAAATACCTATAAGGTTTCTTATGATGCCAATCAAGGTACGGTTTCTGCTTCTTTCAAAAATTATGTTTACGATGCAAGCTACACGTTGTTGACTCCTGAAAGAACGGGTTATGAGTTCCTTGGTTGGTATAACGGAAATACGCCAGTGGTACAAAGCGGAACTTGGTTGTTTACCGAAAATCTTTCGCTTGTAGCAAAATGGAAGGCGATTACATACACCGTAACCTATGATGCAGGTATAGGAACATCTTCTGCCGTCTCTGCACAGGCGACCTATGACTCCAATTTTTCGCTTGCGACAGCCAGCCGAGTTGGCTATACCTTTGACGGTTGGTATTATAATGGAACCAAATATGCGGATGGTGCGTGGAAGACTGCGAAAGATATTACCCTGACAGCAAAATGGGTTGCAAATACCAATACCAAGTACGTTGTCAATCATTATCAGCAAAACATTACCGATGACGAATATACTTTGGAGTCTTCGCAAAATCTCGAGGGAACATCGGATGCAACTATCACGCCCGATGTTAAAACCTTTACTGGTTTTACCTCGCCGACGGATCAGACTGTAACGATTAAACCCGATGGTACGCTTGTTGTTAATTACTATTACACGAGAAATTATTATACTGTAACCGTTGTTGGGAATGGGGGAACATCAAGTGTTATCAATCTAAAATACCAATCTGTAATTGATACTACAAATTGGACAACAAGAGAAGGCTGTACTCTTGGTGGCTTGTATACTGATTTGGCTCTATCTAATCTCTATACCGACACCACTATGCCTGCAGAAAATAAAACTGTATATGCATATTGGACAGGAGATAATGCTGTTTCTGATTTTATTTACACAACATCTGCAATTGGGATTACCATTACCGGATATGTCGGAAATAGCACAATTATTAAAATCCCTGCACAAATAGGCGGTGTAGATATTGTTGCAATTTCGGAGGGGGCTTTTGTCGATCAATCAAGCGTCACTTCTATAATTGTACCTGATACCGTCACAAGCATTGGTCTTGGCGCGTTTAAGGGCTGTAACGCACTTACCGACATCACTCTTCCGTTTGTGGGAGCAAGCGAGAATGCGACGTATTACAATGCTGTGTTTGGATATATCTTTGGGTATACATCGAAGTATCAAACTTATAATTCTTCGAAAACACCGGGAGTTTTCCAAAACAGCAAATATGCTGAGGATAATACAGTATGGCAATATACTTGTTACCTCAAGAATACAAGTTATTCTAATAGATACGATCTATATTCTTATCACTACTACATCCCTTCATCGATTAAGAATGTAACGATTACCAAGCAAACTGCAATCCCCGTTGCGGCGTTTAACGGTTGTGAGTTCATTGAGAGCATCACGATCCCGACGACT
>JAZOPW010000237.1:0-2771 GCA_045655785.1 Eubacteriales bacterium | reverse complement strand
GGCTATCGATTGCTATCTGAAGGATTATCCCAATGATGAGCTGAATTTGCTTGATGCTCTCAAAAACAATTTTGAAGGGTACGACGCGCTTCGTGATTATCTTCTTGCGTGTCCGAAATTCGGAAACCATGAGGAAGTCGTTGACAAAGAAGCGAGAGAGATTGCTTTGCGTGTATCGAAAATGCTCCGTACGAAAAAGAACTATCTCGGAAACAGCTTCCGCCCCGATTTTTCAAGTCCCTCCACCCATCTGCTTTACGGATATTGGGTAGGCTCGACCCCCGACGGCAGAAAATCCCGAGATATGCTGGGATACGGCATCGATCCACTCTACGGCGCGGCATCAGGTGGTCTTGGATTCCGTATGCTTTCCAATATGGAGCTTCCCTTTGAGGAATTCAACGGTGGATATGCCTCGCATCTCGGCATTGACCCCAAGTACTTCCAAGGCAAGAGTCTTGAAGAAAAGGGAATGGAATTTAAGAATCACGTCATCACCCCCCTGTTTTTCAATGAATACAAGACGGGTGTTTCTCCGTTCTATCTCTACGTCAACGTGACCACGCCCGAGACGCTTCGCAAGGTGCTGGCAAATCCGAAAAAATACGCGCCGAGCGGCGTTTACATCATGCGGATCCACGGTACGTTTGTCAACTTCCTTGACCTCTCGCCAGCGATTCAGAACGACATCATTACAAGACTTGATCCCGCATCCACAACGATCGGGTGCTGATCGGAGGACATATGAAGGTAATTGGAATGGATGTTGGAACCACGGGCATCTGCGGTGTTGTATTGGACGCCGAGAGCGGAAGGGTTCTGCAGTCCAAAACCGTCAATTCGGAGGCATTTATCGCGACCCCCAATGAATGGGAAAGAATACAGGATGTGACCACGATCCTGTCGATCGCCACTCGGATATTGGACACCCTTCTGGAGGGAGCCGAGGGAGAGGTGGCGGCAATCGGACTCACGGGACAGATGCACGGCATCGTTTACGTCAATGCGGAGGGAGAGGCGGTCAGTCCGCTTTATACCTGGCAGGACGAAAGAGGAAATCTCCCCTATGGGGACACGACCTATGCGGGGCATCTCGGCAGCTTTTCGGGCTACGGAAACGTGACCGATTTTTACAACCGCGAGAAGGGTCTTGTTCCACGGGATGCCGTGACCTACTGTACGATCCACGATTATCTCGGCATGGTGCTTTGCAAAAACAAAAAGCCCGTCCTGCACGCAAGCGATGCGGCAAGTCTGGGGCTTTACGATGCCGAGCAGAAGAAATTTCAATATGATTACCATGAGCGCGTGACCGATGCCTTTGAGATCATCGGCAAATATCGCGACATCCCCGTATCGGTTGCGATCGGAGACAATCAGGCAAGCGTGTTTTCCACCCTTGCAAGCGAGGGCGATCTGCTGATCAATATCGGCACGGGAAGTCAGATCTCCATTGTGTCCGATCACCCGATCACTGCCGAGAACGTCGAGTGCAGACCCTACGTGGACGGGAAATATCTCATTGTCGGCTCGGCACTTTGCGGCGGCAGAGCCTATTCGCTCCTAAAGGATTTTTACAAGCAGGTGCTTGATGCGGCAGACTGTGGGGAGATGGATGCTTACGGCGTGATGGATGCGATGCTTGCAAATAAAACCGACACCACGCTTCGTGTCGATACGCGCTTTGCGGGGACACGGAGCAACGCCAATATCAGGGGCAGTATTTCCAATATTTCGGTTGACAACCTGACGCCGTCAGATCTGACGCTGGGTGTGCTGTACGGCATGGTCGAGGAGCTTTACGGAATGTATCGCGCAATGGGAGAAAAGCGCAACGGCATTGTCGGCTCTGGCAACGGCGTGAGAAAAAACAAAGCCTTGATCCGCATTGCCGAGCAGGTCTTTGGAGGAAGACTTCGTGTTCCGCTCTATACCGAGGAGGCGGCTTGCGGAGCGGCTTTGTTCGCGCTTGTCGCGTGCGGCAAATACCGAACGGTATCCGAGGTACAAGAATTAATTCAATATCAGGAGGAAGCAGAAAATGCATAACCGACCGATCTTTTTTGAAAAAAACAGAGTGGCACGCGTCTACACGGGCGGGAAGCTCTTTGATGCCCTGATGGGCGACGGCTCAAAGGACGGATTTTTCCCAGAGGAATGGATCGCTTCGGCGGTCAGAGCCTTGAATAAGGGTTCCACAGACCCCAAGGAAGGGGTGTCCAAGCCGACTGACGGCGCGCTTTATTTTGATGACCTGCTTGCGCAAAACAAGCAGGAAATGCTGGGCCCGAGAGGGAAGATGCGTATTCTGGTCAAATTTCTTGACAGCGCGATCCGACTCCCTGCGCAGGCGCACCCCGATCGCGAATTCTCCAAGCAGTATTTTCATTCCGAGTATGGAAAGACCGAAAGCTGGGTCATCCTCGGCACGCGTGACGACGCCAAGATCTTCTTCGGCTTCAAGGACGGAGTCGATGAGGCGGCATTCAGACAGGCGGTTGCCGACAGCGAATTTGACAAGGACGCCATGGAGCGTCTGATGTGCAGCATCACGCCAAAGGTGGGGGACGTCTATCTCGTGCCTGCCAAAACGGTGCATGCCATTGGTGCGGGCTGTCTGATTCTCGAGATCCAGGAGCCGACCGATTTTACGATCCAGCCCGAGCGTTGGTGCGGAGACTACAAGCTTTCCGACGAGGAAATGTACCTCGGAATCGATCCCGAAGATGCCGTCAAATGCTTTGATTTTGGCGATCAGCCGTCGGCAAAAG
>JAZOPW010000236.1:0-2812 GCA_045655785.1 Eubacteriales bacterium | reverse complement strand
TTTACCATATACGGCAATTTCTTCGCCGGCGTATGTTTATCGGTCAAATATACGCAAAGCACAAGAATACAGTTTATGAGTATTGGAACAATTAACTTCATTCAAAGGTCTCCTTATATCTACAGCTTAATCAGCTTCTCTATAAATGACGCAAGAATATTGCCTATAATACCGATCACCGTAAGTAATACCATATAAAGCGACATACTGCTCTTGCTTATAGAATCTCTCGTAATGTAATAATAGAAATTGAATCTTCCCTGCGCATTGTCTTCCCGGAACTGATTCCATTGATATACGATAACGTCTTCGCATTCGTAGTCCTTGGGGAGATAGCCGGAATAGAGATTTTCCTCCAATCTCCGAATCCGGTAGCAATTGCTGTCGTTGAGCTCATATTTCTCATCTATCGAAAGCGTAATGACCGCCTTCGACAGCTTTTGGCGGTGAAACATTCCGATGCGGGTGATTTCCTCAGGCAAAAGTCTCGATTCGTTGATACGAATCGAATAACCGTACTTTTCTGACACGACCGGTGTTGTAAGCAGGTCGCGCAGACGCTCCATCACATTTCCTACGTCAACTCGGGGCTTGAATATAGCGTCTAAGGATTTATGCGGCATGCGCCAGATAAAATACGCCTCATCGTTGTCAAGAAACGGTTGTAATTCCTGCAGATCGACACAGATCAGAGTTCCCCTTGAGAGCGATTTGACTTTGAAATCCGTAGTGCTTATATGTACTATGTCAACGGTTTTTCCATTGTATGCAATTTCCGAGGTATACTGATTTTTCTTATAATCCACAATACAGGCTGCGCTAAATATCGCCTGCAATATTTTTGTATCCTCAAAGGATAGCGAGACGTCCTCCATCTCCTCCTTGGAAACGTTGAAGGGAACGTATACGTTCAATGATTTGCTCACCTTGATACCGCGTATGTGGATAGCAATATCTACGTAGCTTTTGCCCTTTGGATCCAGCCAATCATTAATGTGGATCGTGCTTGTATCCTCACCGTCGATCCAAAGAGCCCAGCCGTCATCGGCAAATTTTCTTTGCTTTTTGGGCATTTTAACTCTCCCTTATTATCAATAAAGCATCATGCCAAAGCACTGGCAGTAAGCATCGGCAAATTCTTCCCAGTCTAGCTTTGCATCAATATCATACTTGTCCAAAATAGCATTCAAATCAGCAACCTTCTGGAAGATGTCTTTGATTTGCGCCTTTTCATCGTCCGTGTATTCGTCATAGTTGTCCAGCAGATCCTCAATAACCACCTTAAACTTTTTGATCAATTCTTTCTTTTCCTTTTTCATTTTGTTTTCCTCCGTTATTTAACTATATTAGTCTCTGCATTGTTAGAATCATAGACCGGCTTTCTCACCATCGCATAATGTGTGACGGTGCTTTTCGGAATCAGCTCCTCTTTCATCAGATCAAATCCGTAATGCCGATAAAGTCCGACGTTTGCTTCCTTGTTGGTTTCCAAATATGCCACCATACGCTCGTCATCGCAAAACCGAAGCATTGGACGCATCAGCTTGCTTGCAAGTCCTCTGCCCTGCGCGTCTTTTTTGATAGAAAGATTATACAAATACCAATCATAATTTTCGGTAAATTCCTTCTTCAAATTCATTGCGTAGGTTTCGTACGTCAAAAGCCTTCCGATGATACCGAGACCCGAATGAAGTATCAGACTCAGTCCACCGTTCATCAAAAACGGAAGGGTTTTGCTGCCCGTAAATCCAAAGGGCAGCCAAACCGCAAAGCCGTTAATTTCTTCGCTGTCAGCGTAGATCACAGCATCCTCAGTCATGGTTTTAAGCGAGATCTGCATAATCAGCTCTGATGCCTTGGCATCATATTTCCCCTCAGTTAACCAATTGTGCAAGGGATAGTCCCGATAAGCGTCTGCCGCCACCGCAGCCAGACGGTCGAGTTCCTTTTTCCGCACAATATACAGTCCCGCCTCTTCTATTGCTTTCTTTGCAAGCGGAATTTCTATTTTTCTGACTAATTTATCCATTTCTGCTTACACTCTGTATTCAAAAAATTACGATTTTTTGTTTGTGGCCAGCTTGTGTGTAAGCAAAATTATAATCAAAGCCATAAACAGAGCGGCACCGGCCTTGTGAATAATAGCGAGTGCGGCGATACCGTGAACGTTCATGATCACGATGCCGGTAATCAGTGCAATGCCGTAAAATGCTCTCATCAGAACCTCAAGTGCAGGAATTTTCCATTCCTTTTTGGTTAATACCGTATAGGCGATCAAAACTAACACACCAATTACGGAAATAACAATGTGCGCAGTCATGCCGGTAGCTCTGAGCAAGAACAGCAGAACACCGATAAGAAGCATAATGGGAGCGAATATCAGATCCTTTTTCATAACAGGGTTATCCCTTTCTTATTTATCGAGTTTTTTCTTCCCAAGTCTGTCAAGGCCAAAGAAACCGAATCCAACCGCGGCAAACGCAACGGAGAGAATCGCGATCCACATCAAGACTCCGGTGACCCCCTGTGTGTCAAGGTTCACAAAGAAGTAAGGGTAGATCAGGGGTGTGGTGGTCGTGGGGATCAGAATGGAAGAATCGAACTTCAAAACGATCGCCTGAATCAAAAGGAAAATCACGTAAACAAGAGGGAACGCAATGGATACAAGGGGGTAATACCACTTAGTCTTCTTGCGTTCGTAGAACAGGAACCAGTCCGCTATGTACATAATGGGAAGCACGACGTGGAAGCACAAGCAAGTCGGATCGTAGCCATGTCGTTCTGTGAGCCAAGGAGTTGTGTGTGAATGTTG
>JAZOPW010000235.1:0-8861 GCA_045655785.1 Eubacteriales bacterium | reverse complement strand
CGCCCGTACCGACACCCGCGACGAAAACATCGACGTTTCCATCGGTATCCCTCCAGATCTCGGGACCCGTGGTCAGATAGTGCGCCTCGGGATTGGCGGGATTGTCAAACTGTGACGGAATAAAGCTGTTGGGAATGTCGCGTGCAAGCTCCTCTGCCTTGCGCACAGCACCCTGCATGCCCTCCTGACCCGGAGTCAGCACGATCTCGGCACCGTATGCGGCAAGCAGCATTCTGCGCTCCATACTCATCGTATCGGGCATGGTCAGGATCAATCGGTAGCCATGCGCCGCCGCGATCGCCGCAAGTCCAATGCCCGTGTTTCCGCTGGTTGGCTCGATCACCGTTGCCCCCCCGCGCACACGTCCCTCCGCCTCGGCTCGATTCAGCATCGAAAGTGCCACACGGTCCTTTGCGCTTCCTGCCGGATTAAAGGATTCCAGCTTGCAAAGCACCCTGCCGTATTGACAATAGGTCAGATTATAGCGTTCGGGCTCTACAAGCGGTGTATTCCCGATCAATTCTTCAATATGACGGTAGAGCATATCCATCCATCCTTTCAAAAGAGACTTTTCAAGTCATATCACAGTGTTTTGTGTGTCAAAAAACAGAAAAAAGCAATAAACAGAGCTTCACTTAAAAAAGATCGCGTTCTTCAGAGCCTCCAGCATGATCACGGCACTGCTGACATTTGTAGCAAGCGGAATCGACTGCACGTCGCACAGGCGAAGCAGAGCCGACACATCGGGCTCATGCGGCTGTGCGGTCAGCGGATCGCGCAAAAAGATGATCAGATGAAGCTCTCCGTTTGCCAGCATCGCTCCGATCTGCTGGTCTCCGCCAAGCGGTCCGCTTTTCATGCGGTGAATCGGAAGACCCGTCTCCCCCATGATCAGCGTCCCCGTGGTTCCTGTGGCATACAGCTCATGCCCCACAAGCACGTCCTTATAATTCTTTGCCAATTCAATGATGTCATTCTTCTTTTTATCGTGTGCGATCAATGCAATTTTCATAACGGTTTCCTCGCTTTTTCTTGAATCAGATTCGGTAAGAATATGATACCACAAAATCGCCTTGATGTCAACATAGAAAAAACGCAGTGACCGAAATCACTGCGTACTTTCTGCGGCAACGGTGGGTTATTCCGTTTACCGATTGGTTTTGGTTCTTACTTGTTGAGTGCGTTCAGCTTCTTTGTGAACTGGCTCTTCTTGTGTGCAGCGGCGTTCTTGTGGATGATTCCGTAAGCTGCTGCCTGGTCAACCTTCTTTACTGCTGCCTTGTAAGCTGCCTGTGCAGCTGCCATATCACCGGAAGCCAAAGCTGCTTCGTACTTCTTCATCTCGGTTTTGAGTGCGGTACGGTGCATCTTGTTCTGCAGAGTTTTGGTCTCAATTACCTTTACTCTCTTTTTCGCGGACTTGATATTCGGCATGTTTTCACCTCCCTTAAAATTTTAAGAAATGATACTTGAAAAGCGGCGCCTGAGAGGGTGCGCACGGTTTTCATCCATATACCAATATAGTTTATCACACATTGCAAAAAAAAGCAAGACCTTTTTGAAAAAAAGTTCCAAATTTTTTTGTGTTTTTTTATAAAAACGTTGTCTGACCTCCAAATTCATATTTTTTTGGATTTCGGGCATACTGAAAGCATCCAATATTCAAAAAGGAGGTTCCCTATGAAAAAATGGAAAGCACTTTTGTGTCTGCTTTTTTGCATTCCTCTGATTGGTTCGACTCTTGCCCTCCCCATATCGGCTGAGCGTGGCGACGTCACTCCGAAGCTTGATCTCCTTGGCGAGGCAACCGTTTTGGCTCCTGCCGACCGCGCGACGCTTCATTTTGAGGTCATGACAAGCTCGACCGTTGCGTCCAAGGCACAAAAGGAAAACAGCCGTCTGACAGACGCCATCTGCGAAGCCGTTTCCGACTACGGCACCCCCATGCGTGAGGGCTACTATACGTGCGAGGGCTTTTCGGGGAGTCGTTTTCTGGTGACACAGTGCCTGTCGCTCACCACCGACAAGATTCGTGACACCGAAGCGCTGTGCCGTCTGCTGATCGAATCGGGCGCGTCCGCTGTCTGTAGTGTCTCTTATTCCTGCAGTGATCTGACCCCTTACAAAGAGGAAGCCATGCGTCTCGCACTCGCCAACGCACAGCAAAAAGCCGCGCAATTGGGGATATCGAGTACCGCCGGGGCAATTGCCGACGTTGGCTGCTTCGTCTTCCAAGCCCCGAATTCTGACCCAGCCTCTCCCGTCGTTTGCGTGGAATACAGCCTGCGATTGCAGACCCCGTAAGTGTCAACTTGATCACAAACAAAAAAGAAAGCGGTTGCCCGATACCTTTCGGTAAGGAGCATCCGCTTTTTTTGTTCAAAAAATCGGTTTTATCGGCAATGATCAGAAGCTGACGTCAGTTGCAACCCGATAAAGCTTTTGGATCTCTGCCTCTCTCTTTGCCTTCAACGCCTTCATCGCGTCAAGCTGCTCGGGAGTAAACTTATCCAGATCTCCGGGCTTGAGCTTGTTCTTGTACATACGGTCGGCAATCAGCGCGAATGCGATATCAACGGGACGAACCTCTCCGTCCAGCTCACACATCACCAGATTGCTCTTGCCCTCTACCAAAAGCTCAACTGCCTTGGTTGCCATTTCAGCCGCAATGGTACGGTCCTTCATAGTGGGTGCACCGCCGCGTACACAGTGTGCCATACACATAAATTTGGTTTCGATGCCGGTTTCGCTTGCAATCTTCTTAACAAGAGTCTCGGAGTAGGGAGAACCGTCGGGATTGAACATACCCTCGGAAACCACCACGATCATGCCTCTTTTTCCTGCTGCACGCAGATTGCGGATCTTTTCGATCGTAGCAGCCTCATCAAACGGCACCTCGGGAACCGCAACAGCAACAGCACCGCTTGCGATTGCCGCATACAGCGCGATCTGTCCGCAGTCACGACCCATGACCTCAACCACGTTCAGTCTTGCATGAGACTCACAGGTGTCGCGCAGATTATCAATGATTCTAACGGTGGTGTTGATTGCCGTATCAAAGCCGATGGTATAGTCGGTTGCGGTAATATCATTGTCAATGGTTCCGGGAAGACCCACGGAGGGGATTCCACGGAAGGTCATATCGGTAGCACCGCGGAAGGTTCCGTCTCCACCGATACACACAAGTGCATCGATCTCATTCTCCTTACAGGTTGCAACGGCGCGTGCCATACCCTCCTCGGTCTTGAACTCGGGGCAACGACTGGAGTATAAGAACGTGCCGCTCTTGCTGATCACGTTGTTGACGCTCTCTTGGGTCAAGGGCATCAGATCACCGTTGATGAGTCCGGCATAGCCGCCTACCACACCAACGACCTCAATACCCATAGAGTATGCCTTGTTAACAACTGCTTTTACACAAGCATTCATACCGGGCGCGTCTCCACCCGAGGTTAAAATACCGATTTTTCTGAACTTTGCCATGATGAACCGACCTTTCCTTTTCTTCCTTTCGGAAGCCGTACTTTCTTTCTGTTGTAATATATTTTATTTATTTTTCTCGGAAGATCAAACCGTTATACGGTGACCGCCAAAAAATTTCTTTTCAAACATTTTTGGTTATTTCGAGGATTGATAAATTCTGTCATAAGGGAGGGGCGACTCCAAAGAAAGCCGCCTCTCTTTGTATGAATCAACTATCAGTTCGTGTAGTTATCGAAATATCCCTGCACCAATACCACAGGCGTACCCTTATCTCCCGAGCCACTGGTCAGATCGCAAAGCGAGCCGATCAGATCGGTCAGCTGACGGGGGGTGGTTCCCTGTGCCGCCATGTTGCCGACCAAGGAGCCGCTCTTTGCGCGGATGCTTGCCGAAATAGCTTCCTTGAGAGCATCACCGCTCAGATCCTTATAATCGTTGTCGGCAAGATACTTCAGCTTCAGCTCGTTGGGAGTACCCACAAGACCGTCTGTAAAGGCAGGAGAAACAACGGGATCTGCAAGCTCCCAGATCTTACCTCTGGGATCCTTGAACGCGCCGTCACCGTAAACCATGACCTCAACGTGCTTTCCCGTCGCCTTCAGCATCCGTGCCTGAATATCGAGAACCAGATCGGTACACTCACGCGGGAAGAGCTTGACCGAATCCTCGGTGGACTTATTCGAGCCGAGCAGACCGTATCTTTCGTTGCATCCGCTTCCGTTTACGGGAGCCGTCAGGATATCGTCCAGACTGCAAACGATCTTGGCACCTGCATCCTTGAGAATGCGCTTGGTGCGTGCGCGGGTGTGAATATCACAGTTCAAAATGCAATCGGCGTAGTCGAGGATCGCCTTGGGCTGATTTGCGAAAATGACCTCTACCTCGGTACCGCAGGAGCGGATGAGGTCGGCATAATATTCCACGTAGTCAACACCGGTAAACTCAAGCTTGGTGTCGTTGCCGAAAAGCTCACGGTAACGTGCAAGCGTGAGGACGTCGCTGTAAGGATTGACGCCTGCCGCATCGAGCTGATCCAGCGTGATCATCGAGTTACCCACCTCGTCGGAGGGATAGTTCATCATCAGCACGATCTTTTTGGAGCCCATTGCGATACCGCGCAAGCAGATCGCAAAGCGGTTACGCGAGAAGATGGGGAACAGAACACCCACGGTTCCGCCGCCCAGCTTTTGGCGCACGTCCTCTGCAATGGCTTCAACAGATGCATAGTTGCCCTGTGCGCGAGCCACGATCGATTCTGTGATGGAAATAACGTCGCGATCCCGAATTGCAAAGCCCTCGGATTCGGCAGCTGCCAACACACTGTCGGTCACAATTGCGGCAAGATCATCACCCTGACGGATAATGGGGCAACGGATACCGCGGGACACCGTACCGACTCTACGTTCTTTTTTTTCCATTGTTTTTCAGATCCTTCCTTTCCCGCAAACGGCAATACCGAGGATTTCGGCATGATTTACGGGTCTCAAAATTACGAGATTCAAAATTACTTTTATATTATATACCCTTTCGCGAAAAAAGTCAAGAAAAAGTGAAAGAGAACGCAAAAAAATCTCAAAAAAATTTTTCCCCGAAAGAAAAGAAATTATAACACGGCGAAGCAAACTGTATTCTTTGCAAAAACAGTGCTACTGTCGCATTATTTCAGGCAAAAAAACTCCACTTCCTCGCCAACGGGACCTATGCAAAAGGCGATGCGTGCGGGATACGGGGGCTCCGAGGCGATCACGATGTCCTTAGGCTCCATTGTGATCTCATACCCTGCCCGTCGAACCGCTGCAACGCAAGCGTCGGTATCCTCAACTGCAAGTGCGAGATGTCGAAAGGCACCTGCCCCGAGCCGATCCTGACCGTTTGCAAAAATTTCAAACATACCGGCACCCGTGTCCAGCATGATCGCGGCATGTTCACCCTCTCCCCATCTGCGCGCGATGGAAAGACCCAAAATATCATGATAAAAGGTGACCGTCTTTTCAAACTCCTCCACGCCGCGGCATTTGAGTGCCACGTGATGAATTCCGGTGATCTTTGGCTTTTTCGTCATCTGTAAGCTCTCCTCCCTGCATAATTTCCAAATTATTATATCATATATATTTCTCAAAAGCAAGCATATAATCTGAAAATACGACAAAAAAAGCGTTCCTTTTTGAAGAAAAACGCTTTTACGGAGTGATTCAGTCAAATTCAAAAATCCGAACGGCTCCCATTGCCGTAGATTGCTCCACCTGTGCATCCGAAAGCATGACGATCCTTTTTTGGCAAGTCTGTTTCAGCAAAAAAGCGAGTGCCATGCGGAATTGCTTTTGTCCACCCAGCACAACGGTCTGCTCCTCGGCACGCAAAATCGATCGCACCTCGTCACAAAGCACACAGCCCAACAAAAAGCTGTAGCATTGCTCTCGAGTCGCACCAAACAGATTTTTCAGAATACGCGTTTTGAAAAGTGCCTCGTTGATCCCATGCTTCACGGCATAGGAATACCCGTGTAACAGCTCGACCTCGTCCAAATCGTTATGCTCAAAGTCGGCGGCATCCTTCAAAATGGTATTCTGCATCACCGCCGCAAACAATTCACCTGTCATCATGGTCTGAAATGCAACGATCCTGCCCTCCCGATCCACCGAGATATGCTTGGAGTGCGAGCCCGGCAAAACATAAAGCCTGCCCTCTTGCGTGCTTTCCATCAGCCCCATCAGCTCGGTCTCCTCGCCTCGCATGACGTCGCTCGTTTCCAGGCACTCGCCCACGCTCTTGACACCGCGCACAAAGCTCCACGGAATGTCGGATATGTCGGGAAAGCATCTTTCATACAAAGCCCCGTACAGCTCGGATGCGCCTGCGGGAAGCGTCAGATGCGGAAGCTCACATAAGCCGTACTCCGATGTGATCATCCCGGACGCGATGATCCGTGCCACGTTGGTCTGCCCGATCCCATTGCGCTCCAACAGGCGGGAGATTCCCTCGCGCAATGCCACCTTGAGTGCCTCCGTTCCGTTTCTCGCACCTACCGACAACTTACAGGTATCCTTTACCTGTCTGTCACAAACAAGATAGATCCGCGTGTTCGTGGTTCCGCCGTCTACTGTTAGATAAATTGCCATTTCTTACCCCTTTGCCGCTTTGACGTACTGCTCTGCCAAGGACTTGATGCCCTCCCAATCGTTTTGCGCCAGCATAGTCTTGTTGATGATATTGGAGCCGATCCCAAAGCCGCTGACGCCAACCTTGAGGTAATCTGCCATGTTCGACAGATCAACTCCGCCCACCGCCAGCATGGGAATATGGGAAAGAGGAGCGCGAACAGCCTTGACGTATCCCACACCAAGCTCGGTAATGGGAAAGAGCTTAACAAAATCCGCACCGTAATCATAGGCATCGACGATCTCGCTTGGGGAGAAGGCTCCCGGCATAGACACCATACCGAGCCGTCTTGTCTCCTCAATCACTTCTTTTTTGGTGTTGGGTGAAATGATGAACCTTCCTCCCGCCTCATGCGTCAGCGCAACCTGCTTGCAATTCAA
The DNA here is from genome assembly GCA_045655785.1 of Eubacteriales bacterium. Lineage (GTDB taxonomy): Bacteria > Bacillota > Clostridia > Oscillospirales > CAG-272 > UMGS1865. The sequence continues at coordinate 1,839 of JAZOPW010000235.1, read as the reverse complement.
CACGGTTCCCGCACCGATTGCCATCCGTTCTCCGAAATGACGGGTCAGCATGGCAATGCTTGCGGCGGTCTCCTCATCGCCAATACTTTGGTTTGCGCTGTATGTAATTTCCAAAAGTCGAACACCGCCCGCATACATAGCTTCGGCAAGCGGGATCAGCTTTTCCTGCTCCACACCGCGCACAATGACGACCAGCTTCTCTTTTTTGACTGCTTCTATGATCTCTTCTCTCATAATGCCGCCTTTTTCACTTTTTTATTTTTATTATAACATATGAATCGCACAAAAAGTATAACGAAATTGCCAAAAGTGATTACTCCCAAAGCTTACGGTTGATATTCGGCGTCAGCTGTGCCAGCATACCGCCGTCCACGGCAAACTCGGTTCCCGTGGTGTTTCTCGATTGGTCACTGCCGAAATACCATGCCGCGTTGGCAACGTCCTCAAACTCGGCGATGTCGTGCAACGGTGTGTAATTGGGGAGACAGTATTTGGTGTTGTTGACGTTGTTGACCCAGCGGTCGGTCTTGATCATACCGGGAAGCACCACGTTGGAGCGGATGCCGTATTTGCCCCAATCGACCGCGAAGGACTTTGACATGGCGATGATCGCGCTCTTGGAGGAGCAATACGCGCAACGGTTCTCGGTGACGCGGAGAGCCGAGTTCGAGCCGATGAATATGATCGAGCCCTTACCCTTCTCACGCATCTGCTTTGCCGCCTCGCGTGCCATCAAAAAGTTCCATCCGATATTGGTGGTATAAACGCCCATGAAATCCTTGATGTCCACCTCCAGGCTGACCTGCCCGATGCCGAGATTGGCGGCATTGAGCACCAGTGTATCCAACAGATAGCCCATCTTGCGAACATCGGCAAAGATCTCGCCCACCTCATTTTCATCCAACACCGTTGTCTGGTATGCATATCCCTTGGCAAAAATGCCGTATGTCTCGGAAAGCGATCTTGCCGCCTCCTCGGAGCGCTCCAATTCGCGGCTGCCGATGAAAACGTCGTAGCCCTCCTTGGCAAAACGCTCGGCTATGGCGTAGCCGGTTCCGTTTGTGGCACCTGTCACAAAAACCGATCTGTTCATGCTTGTGTCTCCTTTTGTTCCTCTTCAAAATCGCGATCCGCAAGTGCGCAGAAGTGACGGATCACGTCGATCTCGCGCGGATCGTACGGGCGGTGGTTGGGGCGGTAAAGGTCATGGAACCATTTGGTGAAATCAACATCGGTAACCGTTCCGTCAAAATAGCGGTTCCAGGTTGCCTCCCACGGCTCATAGGTCTGATATTTTCCCGCCACAAAGCCCCAATTGTAACAGCCGATCTTTTCCAGATAAAACAGCGGGAAGAGATCAAACACCTCGTTGTGCAGGCATCTGCCGAGCCATTCGGTGTTCAGAATGGGTCTGCCCTCTCTCTTCAGCTCCTTGATGATGCGGACGTGGCTGTTGTAATCACGGTAATAATGATACGATATAATATCGGAATTTTCAAGCGAAAAGCGTTCAATGTCGCGGGTTGCGATCGGCTCGTCCTCGCGGAAATGGAAGAGTCCCGAGGTCAGGGGCTGTGAGGGGTCGATCTCGCGCACGATCTCATACATCCGCTTCAAATTCGGGAGTGTGATATCCTGACGGCGGCTGTTGCCCGGCTCATTGTAAACGTCCCAGATGCAGATGCGCTCGTCGTCTCGGTAAAGCGTCACGATCTCACGCACCATTCTGAAATAATCCTCACGTGTTTCGGGATCGTCCAGATAAAAATGCGGTGCGGGGCCGTTGTGCGCGCCGTGCTGGGAATGCATCTTGCCGCCGTGATAGCCCCAATCGTAGGT
>JAZOPW010000234.1:0-5888 GCA_045655785.1 Eubacteriales bacterium | reverse complement strand
TGTATGCTTCTGCTTGGCAGTGCGTTGATCCTGCCCTGCGGAGCAACAGTTCCGCGCACTCCCGAAAAGGTGGTCTATGACCGCGCAGATCTTTTAACAGACGCCGAGGAGAATGCCATGAGCGATGCGCTGTATGATGTTTGGGCGAGCATGGATGAATGCGGCTTTTTTGTGACAACGCACAAATTGACGAGCTCCTACACCCCGTATTACACAGGTGAAGACTTTTTAGAAGATCGGGGATGGTCTCCTTACCGTGAGAATCTTGTTCTGCTGGTCATCACGTTGGATAGTGGCGAGTATTACTATGATATGTACTATTACGGCAAAGCCTCGCGCGTCATTCGCAGCCAAGAGGTGGACTTTATTCTTGATCACGATGACGTCTATCACAATATCAAATCGGGTAAGCTGGTTGAAGGCGTCAGCGCATTTATGACACTTTCGGCGGCGGCGTACGAGGGACGCATCGCAGGGGCATCCTATGTGGTTATTGTCATTGTTTCGCTTGTGATCGCGCTGATCATTGGCGTGGTTGCCTGCGCAGGTGTCAAGGGTGCATATTCGATGAAGCGTAAATCGGTGGACTATCCGCTGGAGCGCTTTGCCAAATTGCAGCTACAGGAGCAAAATGATATTTTCACGGGCTCGTTTGTGACCCGACGGGTGATCCAATCCAACTCTGGCGGAAGCGGAGGCGGCGGAGGTCGCGGCGGCGGTAGCGGACACGCGGGCGGAAGATGATCTTTTTTTCGAAAAGCCTTGCTTTTGACCTTGCTTTGTGTTAAAATAGAAGAAAGATGTGAAAGGAGTTCGGTATGTTTGTCATAGAACTTGCGGGGATCCGTATCCGAATCGAGAACCGCTATTCCTTTATCGAGCGTCAATGTCGCGATTACGTCTGCGACGGTGACAGTGCCGCCTTTGCGGTTTCGGTCACGAATGACGAGATCCTGGAGGAACAAAAGCACGGCGAATTTTCCGAGGGGTATTGCGAAAGCATCTGTATGTACCGTCATATTTGCGAAGAATTGCCTGCATACAATGTGTTTTTGATGCACTCCTCTGTGCTGGAGGTGGATGGATACGCCTATGCCTTTACCGCGAAAAGCGGCGTGGGAAAATCGACGCATACCGCTCTGTGGCTTAAAAATGTGCCGCACGCGCGTGTGCTCAATGGCGACAAGCCGCTGTACCGACTCAATGACGACGGCAGCATCACGGTGTTTGGAACGCCTTGGAACGGAAAGGAAAATTGGGGCGAGAATATTTCGGCTCAGCTTGCGGGCATTTGCTTTATCGAGCGCGGCTTGGAGAACAGCATCCGACCTGCCGAGGAGACCGAGGTATTCAACCGTCTGATCCATCAGCTTTACCTGCGCGGAGGACGCGATTCGGTGAACCGTCGGTTGCTTTTGATGGATGCGCTGTTGCGCGCGGTGCCGTATTACGTGATCACCTGCAACATTTCGGACGAGGCGGCATTGCTTTCATGGAACACGATGAAAAAAACATAAGGAGAAGCAGATATGCAGATCAATAAGGATTTTACCATTCAAAAGGTTGGGGGCTCCTACGTGGCGGTTCCCGTGGGCGAGACCAGTGTGCATTTCCACGCGATGATCCGTTTGAATGAAACGGGCGCGTTCCTGTGGGAGCAGATGGCGAAAAAGGATTGTACCGAGGAAGAATTGGTGGAGGCGTTGCTCGCAGAATATGACGTTCCCCGTGAGGTGGCGGCAAACGATGTCCACCGCATCGTGGAAACGCTTTGCAAGCACAATATATTCATATGAGTGAATCGATTGAATCACAGCTCAAAAAAGAGGGCTTTTATGTCAATACCACCGTGGGGGTCAGTATGCGCCCCATGCTGCGCAATCGCTGTGACCGTGTGATCATTCGACCTGTGGGAAGCGAAAGATTGAAAAAGTGGGATCTTCCCCTGTATCGGCTTCCGAACGGGAAGTACATCATGCACCGCATCATCGATGTCAAGGACGGATACTATGTGATACGCGGAGACAACACGTACGTCAAGGAAAAGGTTCCCGACGAGTGGGTCGTTGGCGTGATGACCGAATTTTACCGCGGAGAGAAGCATTACACGGCAGATCAGCGCTCCTATCGCCGTTATGCCGCCTTTTGGCAGACGATCTATCCCATACGCGCGTTTTTTCACAATCTCCGCATCCTTGCGTCGCGCGTGAAACATGCTATATGCAAATAAAGATAAGAGGCTGTTTCCCGGCTTGGAAACAACCTCTTGCTTTTTTATCGGTTCGATTTATGGAAGTCTTTTGCTTTTTTGGGACATCACTTGATTTTTCTGCACTCCAGATAGTAACGCTTATCGGGGGCGTGTCCCATGGAGAAGGTCTTGCGCGGGAGTGCGCCGTCATAGATCACCGTGCGGAATAGTTCATTCTTGCGCATGCCGTCAAAGAGGAAGCCGATCGCGTTTTTCTGCTTGGCAAGCGTACGGAGCGACTCCTCACCGTGGATGTAGTCAACGATCGCTTCGGGATGACGCGCGGTATATGCAAAAAGAAAGGCTTGGAGCGTTCCCACGGTAAGCTGTTGAACGGGGTGGGGGACTGTGATCTCCTGCTCCCATTCGGCGGTCACACAGAGCATTTTTTGTGCGCTTGCCGAGCCGTTGAGCGTCGAGAGGTAAGCATTCAGATCCTTAAGCAGCTCTTGGGGATCGACACCGAATACGACGCGGTAGATCGGCTCAAAATCCAGAGCCGGGTCGTGCAGATTGACCACCTCGACCAGAGCATAGCGTGCGGGATGATTTGCGGCAGCCTCTACGCCGATTTTTTGCTTGATCTCCTCATAGGCGGTCTTTGCGGTGGCAAGTGAATGGTTGCCGTCGCCAACGGCGAACAAAAGAGGCGCGAGGGAGGCGTCACCGTAACGCGATTGGATGGCGTCGGGGGTAATGAGTGCCTCCAACGCCTTTTTCAAAGCCGCTTGCTCGTTCTCATTTAACAGATGTCCCGTGACGTGACCGCCGCCCAGCATCAGGTCGAAATCATAGACCGCCTCGCGCGATTGGCAAGCCTCTGTTGCAGGCTCGATCACGGTCTTTTCGGGGTCATCGATCAAAAGCATCACGTGCGGCAGCTCCAGCGGTGCGTCACGGCGGATCGCCACACGCGGTGGAATGCGCTCCAGAACGGTTCCTTCGGTTGCACGGATCAAGGACTCCGAGCCCACATGGAAATCATAGCATTCGAGATCCACAGCCCCTATGATGCCGCGACGGACTCGACCGTCGGACTGTGTGCGCTCCAATGCGATCATCGCGTCGGGGTAAGCTTGCAGGATCTCCTTCAGAATCTCATGCATGGTGCGGTTGATCACGGGGACACGTGCGTCGGTTTGATCGAGATAGACCTCGGGCAGGATCATGCGAAGCGTGGAGGGCACGTCTTTGATGAGTGCTTCCGCTTGTTGCCAATAGGCGGGCTCGCTTGTGTATTGGTCGCAGGCAACGACCGCCCAGCGTGTGCCGTCTATGCGGTTAAAATCGGGCAGTAGGATCTCTGTTGCCTCAAATCCGGTCGAGATGGATTTTTGATTCATATATTTGTACCCCCATGGTGTGTTTGATAAAAGTATAGCACAGACGGGGGTGTTTTGTCAAGAACTTCTGTTTGCAAGTGACTTTTTTTTTCGGTCTAAGTAAATTCTCAAAGTAAATGCAACAGTGCAATTTAGAAGTTGCATTTGCTCTGAGAATTTACGTTTTTTCGGTCTATCCTCCGAGGATAAAAAGGTTTGGAAAAATCTCGGAAATCGATTGCTTTTTTCATATATTTGTGATACAATAGATATGAATATTAGAGGCAACACCGCACAATTCGCGGCTAATGCCTTGATCACGCAACTACTTGCATCTTTTCCGTCACACTGCACAAATTTCCTTGGCAATAGATCCACTATTGCCATCGTCGATTTGGTTTGTTTGACGAAAAATCTGACGGCGCATTTGCGCAATCAGAATTGTGCGGTGTTGCCTAGAATTTGAAAACGATGGAGGATTACGAAATGATTTCAAAAGCATTGGCAGAATCGGTGCTTGCCTGTGCCATGTCGGGAGGCGCGGATTTCGTGGAGCTGTACGGGGAGATCACCCGTAACAATGCGGTGTTTATGGCGGATGGAAAGATCGACCGTGTCACCGACAATCTGATCTCAGGCGTGGGGATCCGCGCTTTTCTCGGCACACGTACCGTGTTTGCATCGACTTCTGATACCTCGCGAGAAGGCTTGATGAAATGCGCACGCGCAGTCGCCGCCGCGATGGGAGAATTGAAGGAAAATATCAGCGTGGTATTGCGCGAGAGATTTCTGCCGAATATCCATCCCGCACTGATCGTGCCGTCAAGCGTGGACGCATCGGCAAGAGCCGAGCTGTTGCGTGCGGGATGCTTTGCCGCAAAGGAATATGACGATGCCATCTCACAGGTGACGGGAACGCTTGCGGGTGTCGATCACAGCATTTGGGTCGCCAATACCGAGGGACTTTATACCACCGACCGCCATATCCGCACCCGTATTGCCGTTTCTGCCGTGGCAAGCGCGGCAGGCGTGAACCAATCGGGCTCGGATGCACCCGGTGCGGGCATGGGCTTGGAGTTCTTTGACCGCGTCGATCCCAAGGACGTCGGACGCGAGGCGGCAAGACAGGCAATGGTCAATCTGCGTGCCGATTACTGTCCCGCAGGCAATATGACGGTTGCCATCGAAAACGGATTTGGCGGTGTGATCTTCCATGAGGCTTGCGGACATTCCCTGGAGGCGTCGAGCGTTGCCATCGGAGCTTCGCAGATGGCAGGAAAGCTGGGTCAGCAGATCGCCAACCCCAAGGTCACGGCAATCGACGACGGAACCATCCCGGGTGCGTGGGGCTCGGTCAATATCGACGACGAGGGAACCCCCACACAGCGCAATGTTTTGATTGAAAACGGTGTGCTGAAGAGCTATATGATCGATCGCCTGGGCTCGCGCAGAATGGGGCTCCCCATGACGGGTAACGGACGCCGTCAAAGCTACACCTATGAGACGACCTCGCGTATGACGAATACCTTTATTGCCAACGGAGAGGATCGCAATGAGGATATCATTGCTTCGATCGAAAACGGTCTTTATTGCCGCAAGATGGGCGGCGGATCGGTCAATCCTCTGACGGGTGCCTTCAACTTTGCGGTCACAGAGGGGTATCTTGTGAAGAACGGAAAGATCTGTGAGCCGGTTCGCGGCGCGTCGCTGATCGGAACAGGCTCCGAGATCCTGCAGAATATTGATATGGTAGGACAGAATCTGGCAACGGCACAGGGTATGTGCGGCTCGTCCAGCGGAAGCGTTCCCACAGACGTGGGTCAGCCGCTGATCCGTGTGTCCACCATTACCGTAGGAGGTCGTTGAGATGATATTTGAAAAAATGAAGCAAGCATTGATCGCCGCCGCCGAGCGTGCGGGTCTTGCCCAATATGAGATCTATTATCAGGTAGAAGAAAATACGAGCGTGGAAACGCTCAAGGACGAGGTCAGCTCCTTTTCCTCGGGGGTCAGCGGAGGCATCTGCTTCCGTTGCATCGTGGACGGTAAAATGGGCTATGCCTCGGGAGAACTGATGACGGTCGATGCGATGGAGGAGCTGGTAAAAAACGCGATCTCCAATGCACGTTGCATCGACAGTGAAGACGAGGTCTTTATTTTCGCGGGCTCTCCCGCGTATGCAAAGCTTCCGCCACATGAAGTAAAGCTGGTGGATGCCGCTGTGATCTGCGATACCGCGCTGGAGCTGCAAAAACGTGCGTATACCGAGAGCGACAAGGTGGGCGACGGAACACAGTCGGTGATGGTCAGCACGG
>JAZOPW010000233.1:0-7657 GCA_045655785.1 Eubacteriales bacterium | reverse complement strand
CCCGACTACATTACAGACCGCGATCCCACGCTCTCTGCAATAATCGAGATCGACATTGTCAAAGCCTGTTGCGGCAATACAGATCAAGCGCAACGAGGAGACCTTGCAAAGATTGGTCCTGTTCAGCTTCACCTTATTGATCACAACCACCTCGGCGTCACGGATATGATCAACCACCTCGTCTGCAGAGGTGGACTGAAAGACCGTAACCTCTCCGAATTCCGAAAACAGATCGGATGAAAGGTCGTCTCCAAGCGTTCCCGCATCCAAAAGCGTAATTTTCATATTCAAGTCCTCAATTCTCATTCTTTTCATCAGTATAACGCAAAAATGAGATTTCGTCAAGTAGATCACGTCGAAAACATGAAAAAACTTTGCATTTTACGCGATATTTCCCAAAAAGCACTTGAAAAATCAACGGTAATCATATATAATAAGGATAGTCCTATTTTTCATATACAGAAAGGATTTGCAAGATCATGACGGATACGGAAAACAAGAATATTTGCGAACAGAGTGAGCCCTCGACCACGCGTGAGATTTTGCGTGAGGTATATGAAGCCATGAGTGAAAAGGGCTATAATCCCATCGGACAGATCGTAGGCTACCTGCTTTCGGAGGATCCGACCTACATCACCAATTATCGGAATGCGCGCGCGCTGATCCGCAAGATTGACCGCGACGAGCTGATGATCGAATTGGTAAAAAATTATTTGGAGCTCAACTAATCCTATGCAAACACCCGAATGTATTTCGCTTTCCACGATGCGCCCCACAAGCATGCCGTCGCGCAGTATCATATCTCTTGGCAATTTTGACGGCGTTCATCTGGCACACCGCAAGCTGTTGCGTCTTGCGCTCAAGCTGCGCCGCGAGAACTATCAGGACACGCCCTGCGCGGTCTTTTGCTTTTGTGAGCCATCCTCCGATTATCTGCTCTCTGCCCCGCCTGCGCATCTTTCCACACTTTCTCAAAAGCTCGAATACTTCAAGGAGGAAGGCATTGAATACGCATTTCTGATTGATTTTGCGAGTGTCAAGGACCTCTCCTGCGCAGAATTCGCCCAGACACTTTTAAAAGACACCTGTCACTGTGTGGCGGCGGTTTGCGGCTTCAACTATCACTTTGGAAAGGGTGGAACGGGAGACGCAAAGCAATTGGAGCAGCTGCTCGGCTGTCCCGTGATGATACAGGAGGAGGTGCTTGATCACAATGAAACGGTCAGCTCCACACGTATTCGCAGGCTTTTGAGTGACGGAAGCTTCGAAGAAGCAACGCGTCTTTTGCAACGTCCCTATTGCTTTACAGCAAGGGTTGTACACGGCAAAGCCCTCGGTCACAAATTGAATGCGCCGACTCTGAACCAGTTCTTCCCCACAAACATGCTGATTCCAAGGCAAGGTGTTTACGTCACGGAATGTGAGGTAGACGGAAAGGTCTATCGCGGTGTTTCCAACGTAGGGGTTCATCCAACCGTCGATACCGATGCAAGAGTCAACTGCGAAACCTACTTGTTGGATTTTTCGGGCAACCTCTATGAAAAGGATCTGACTGTATCCTTTTTAAAATTCTTAAGACCCGAAAAGCAATTTTCAAACGTAAAAGCATTGCAAGCACAAATTCAACAGGATATTTTTGAGGCAAGAAATTATTGCAAATAATACAGGAGACAATACCATGCTAAAAAAGCACAGCCTTGCGCAACTGATCTGCTTTACCCTGTGCTTGATCACCTTTCTCTCTCCGATCTTGGCAATGGCTGACCAAGCAGATCTCCGTCCGCCGTCTACCGAGCATGCAACGGCGGTCTATTTTCAGCATTTGAAAAGCAACGAGGTGATCGTCTCGCAAAATGCCGATCTGCAGATCAATGCAGGCTCAACCGTCAAGATCCTCGCGGGCTTGATCGCGTGCGAGCGGCTCTCGGATCAGCTTTCGACACCTATCACCATCACATCCGAAATGCTGGAGAAAACAGGAGGAAGACGGCTTCATTTGAAGAGCGGCGATGTCTTAACGGTAGAGCAGCTGCTCTACATCGCGCTTTGCGGAAGCTATAACGATGCGTTTGACGTTCTTGCGCATCACATTTCAGGGTCCTTGGAGGACTTTACGGCTGAAATGAACACGCAAGCCAAGGCTTTGGGAGCCACAAATACGGTTTTCACCGATGCCAGCGGCATTGACGACAATTCCCGTACCACGGCAACAGACCTTGCACGGATCGCACGAAAAGCCTATGAAAACGAGCTTTATATGAAGATCACCTCGACCACAAGATACACCTGTCCCGAAACACTGAAAATGGATGCGCAAATGATCTCCAATCGCAATGCCCTGATCTATTCCACTACCACGACGCAGTATTTCAACTCCAAATGTCGCGGTATGAGTGCGGGAAACACACCGCACGCGGGTAGTTGTGTGGTAACGGTTGCAACGAGTGAGCAGGAAAGCTATTTGTGCATCATTATGGGCGGAATTGAAAACGAGGAAACCGACCACGGATATGTCATTGCCAATCAGCTAATCGATTGGGTCTACAACAGCTATACCTACATGGAGGTGATCACACCCGAAACGGTGGTGTGTACCCTTCCCGTCACGGTCTCGGATATGACAAGCACAGTAGAGATCCGCACCAAAGAGTCGCTTTCCTGTTATCTTCCCGTGGGGCTTGAGATCGGAACCGACATCAAATACAGCGTTCGGCTGCTGTATTCCTCATTGGAAGCCCCCGTTACAGAGGGAATGATGGTTGGGTATATCGCCATTTTATACGATGGAAAAACAGTTGATACCCTGCCGCTTTATACTGCGGGAGCTGCCGAGAGAAGCAGCTTTATCAGCAGTCTGAAAAGCATTCAAGCACTGACGCAAAGTCGCGTATTCCGTGCAGGTGCAATTTTTTTTGCGGTCGTCTTTGCCTCTTGGATGACGGTCGAATACATCCTTCTGCGCCGACGCAGACACAAATGGGATAAATATTTCAGCATGAAAATGAATCCCTCGCCAACCGCGCAGAAAAAAGATAAAAAATGATCTCAATTCCGAAAGAAAATTCCGAAATTCAAAATCAACATGTAGATCAACCAGATGTCGTGAAAAAACAGGATCATTCCCGCAAATTTGCTGATACGGTAAAAGGAAAAGGTTACCGCAACCGAAAGGCAGAGGATCAGAATCGATTCCAATACACTTAAAAAGACTAGGTTTGCGCCAAACAGTGTCGGATACCAACACAATTCCAACACAGCAAGCAGAACAAAGATCATGCATCCCTTATACTTTTCACCTTCACAGCCGCCCATCCGATACCCCAGAACAAAGCCTGCGGCGGCACCGACCGTGAAAAAAGCAAGCGACCACAGAATCGTCATGATCCAAACAGGCGGCACCAGATCCGATATTCCCAGCTCCAGCATCGTTCGGTACGGACTTCCGACAAAAGCACGTACCAAAATCCCCCCAAGTGTCAACAGCACACCCAAAAAGACCATCAAGATCGGATTGGAATGCTCTAATTCCGCATTTAACCACGCATTTACCGTTAATTTTCCATACTTTTTCTTATACAAAACAGCACCCCCTGTTCCGAGGTGCTGTTTTATTTTTCGCACCCCGTTACAAAATATGAGGGTGTCTGCTTGATTATTCATCCATAAACGGAAGGATTTTGGGGATCAGATACTGCCAATTATCCTCGGCATCGGATTCTGTTTCGGGATATAGATGGGTCACACAGGAACGGTTATATGGCTTTTCCACGGCAGAAATCCCACAGAAATGCTGAAGCGTTGCAGAAAAATAGGGCTTTTGCTGATTCTCATTCGGAGGAATCGACATAGGGTCTCCTCGCCACACATACTGCGCGTCACTCACATAGATCTGTATCGGAAAGCTCCGCTCCACATGGATCAGCCCAACCGTCTTCAATGCATCCGTTGGGCAATTTCCGTGACTGACACCGCCATGAACAGAATCATATTCGCAAAGCACGTGGCAATGACAGTGGGTCTGTGGCTCTGTTCCCTTTACAAACCACCCGATCTCACTGCGATTCCCACGAGGATCCTGTTGGCAAGCCTCGGTCAGCAAGGCACCCGAATCCTTGCAATACGTGGCAGAGATCACCGAAGACGGCACGTCAAAGCTTTTTCTCCCACCGCACGACTCTACAACGTCATGCATCACACGGTTCCATATCTGTGTGCATAAATTGCGCCCCTCCAAGGGCTCGGGATACTCATATCCGCACCACACACCGCATATATAGTCGGGCGTGTAACCGATGAACCAACGGTCACCATCGGCATTTGTGGTTCCCGTTTTCCCCGCACATTCCACAAGGTTCCCCAAGGTTACCGAAGAGGACGTCCCGTATTCGACCACACCCTGCAACAGCTTTGTCATGATCGCCGCATTCGCAGATGACATCACAATCTCCGAGCGATCGGCATTGGATAAGACGATATTCCCTTCCGTGTCCAGCACGCGATAGTATGACTTCCAGGGATGATAAGCCCCCGCATCGGCAAACACCGTATACGCATCGGTCAAATCACGCAAGGTAACACCAAAGTTCAGCTGTCCGAGGGCAAGTGCGGCGACGTCGCAATCGGTGACGTCATCCCCTGACACCATCCCCGACAGATGAAATTTTTCTTTTGCGAAATAAAAGGATTCCTCCTTGCCAAGCTGCTCCAAAATTCGCACGGGAAGCGTGTTGGTAGAATGCGCGACCGCATAAGCCACATTGGTCAAGCCACGGTAGACACCTGTCGCATTCCGCGGCCATGCAAGCCTTCCCGACGTACCGAAATTGACGGGGACATCGTCATATACGCTTGCCCAATTGATGATCCCCTTCTCCAGCGCCGGAGCATAGATCGAAAGCGGCTTGATGGCAGATCCGGGCGGTCTTTTCGTTTGCGTGGCAAAGTTTTGTACACGGTTTCCCGTTTTGTCACCAACAGCCCCCGCAACACCCAAAATATCTCCTGTGCGGCTGTCGATCACGATCAAGGAGGACTGTGCCGAAACGCCGTCCTGATTGGTGGGAACTCTTACGGCAGACCGATAGTACTCCTCCACCAGATTTTGAACCGTCTCATCAACAGCCATTTCGATATGAAGTCCACCCGAGTAAAGGTAGCCCGATGCCGCACTTCTTCCGATCCCGTATTTCTGCATCAGGTCATTGATCACGTCCTCGATCACCATATCCACATACCAGGAATTTACGCCTTCTCCGTCCCGAAAATCCTCCTGCGGATTCAAATTCAGCTCCTCCGAAACCGCGTGATTGTATTCCTCCTCGTTTAAATACCCCTGCTGATACATCTCATTTAAAATCAGGTTTCTTCGTGCCAAATTGTTTTTTGGATGTCTGATCGGGTTATAATAAGATGGGCTGTTGGTAATGGCGGCAATGGTAGCAGCCTCCGCAACGGTCAGCTCCTGCGGCGTTTTGGAAAAATAATGCGCCGAGGCTTGCGCGATCCCGTCACAGTTATCCGAAAAATGGATCACGTTCAGATAAAGCTCCAGAATCTCGCTTTTATCCAACGTCCGCTCCATGTCCAATGCATACAGGATCTCTTGCATCTTTCTCCCAAGCGTAACCTCGTCATGTCCCGTCATGTTTTTGATCAACTGCTGTGTGATGGTCGAGGCACCGAAATGATCCGAAAACCCCAGCGCATAGTTGACTCCCGCCGCAACGGTTCTGTACCAATCCACCCCGTTATGCTTAAAAAAGCGCTTATCCTCAATCGCAACAAAGGAATCGATCACGTGCTTTGGAATGTCGGGATACAAAATATAATTTGTTTCCTTTTGTGCGAACATACTTGCTGTGATCTCCTCGCGCTCGCCTACACGGTTGACCCGATCCTCAAATCGATAGATATAAAAATGGGGGGATTCGCCTTTTCCTGCAAAATGGAAAAAATCGGACGGCAGCTGCATATGAAAATGTCCCATAATACACACCCCGACGCCTATGACGCACAAAGCCGCACCGATCAGGATGACGGTAAGCGTGATCCACAGATAGCCTCTGTTCCTCTGACTCCTTCTGTTTTTCTTCATTCTCTGCTCTTGTTTTGCAAAAGACAAAACATCCCCCTTTATCATACGTTTAAAAAGAGTATTCCTCAAAAAGGTGAATATAACACCCAAAACGGGACATGCTATCATTACCCCGAATACAAAAAATTGAGAAAGGAGAAAGAGTATGGATACTTCAAAGCTTTTAGCCATTCTCTGCTGCTTTGTTCTGATCGTCTGTCTTGTGCTGTCGATCTCGACGCTTGTAGTACTGCGGAACGCGATTGCGGAAAACGAGGTGTTGCAGAATGATGCAAAAGAATTGGTAAGTGAATTGGATGGTTATGTAGAAGAGTTGAATCAAAACAAGCCGAATGACGATTCGATCTCGGCTTCGGTCAATACCGAGCAGAGCGGCACAAAATGGGATTCCTTTTGCATCAAAGAAACCAATGGGCTGATCGGCATTTACGCATCGGACGGTACGCTTCTCAAGGTGCTTGATATATCGGTCAGTACCCTTCCACCTGCCGACCGCAATGCGCTTTCAAAAGGGATTCAGATCGATTCCTGGCGTGAGCTGATCGCTCTCATGCAAGACTATACGGCATAAAGAGAAGGATGACTCTGAAAAAAGCAGAGCCATCCTTCTCTTTATTCAAATTCAAATAATTCGCTTTGCTCCATGAACAAAAGCATAAAGGCGTAAAAAATGGTTGGGTAGGTTCGGAAAAACAAAACGTCGGTCAAGCTGAACAGTAACAAGGAAAGAACCGAAAATGCCAAAAAAATCTTTCCGTAGTTTGGTCTTTTTATGACCAGACGAACCGTCATCACACGGTGATAAAGGTAGGCAAGGAAGCCAAGCACCCCCGACGCGCCCAAGAGCTGTATCACGGTATTATGGTATAGGTAGGGCGAGATTCCCATATCCCATTCCTCGTTGAGATAGGAATCGTAAAATCCCGACCCAAACAAAGGATTCTCCAGGAAATGGTTCCACCCCATCGACCACATTCCAAATCTTCCATTATCGGCAAAGCCAAGCTCCATGAAGTTTCGGATCAGATTTAAAAGCTTTTCGGAAAGGAAGATAACCGCAAGGATTCCCACAATTGCGATCCCCAGGGTAAAGTATCGATTCAGCCTTTTGTTTTCGCCGCGCAGACAAAGTGTGATCAGACAGAGTGCCAAAATCAAGGTTCCAACCAGCAATGCACCTCGGCTTTGAGACAGGACGATGCAGAAATATTCCAACAGTCCGAGCAAAAAGCCGATCCATCCGCGTCGGTGCGAATATGCAAAATAAAAGCAAGCAGGCATCAAAAAAGAAAGCATTCCGCCGATATTCGTCCACACACCCCAACCGAGAACCACACTGCCCTTGACGATCTGTCCATTCTCAAACTGCACCGTGGTGAAATAGGCGAAAATCAGCTCTGCGGCAATCAAAAGTCCAGACAGCACAAGGCAGTACATAAAATAATCAAATGTTTTTCGATCAAAATTGATAAATGAGACCGCAAATGCATATACCAAAATCAAAGAAATTGCCATCAAAGCCGCAAAAAACAGGAAGTCGGAGGCCAAGCGGTCTTAGGAAGA
>JAZOPW010000232.1:0-2323 GCA_045655785.1 Eubacteriales bacterium | reverse complement strand
ACTGTGACGATTGCAAGAAGCCGATCTGCACCGACGAGACGATCGATCGCGTAGCGACTCTCTTTGAGGAGAACGGCTCCAACGTCTGGTACGAAAAGAGCACCGAGGAGCTGCTTCCCGAGAGCTTTGTCTGCCCGCATTGCGGCGGCAAGCACTTCACGCACGAGACCGACACCCTCGACGGATGGTTTGACTCGGGCTCGACGCACTTCCAGGTGCTGGAGGGCAATCCCGAGATGCACTGGCCCGCTGACCTCTATCTGGAGGGTGCCGACCAGTACCGCGGATGGTTCCAGTCCTCGCTCCTGACCGCCGTTGGCTCGCGCGGTGAGGCGCAGGCGCCCTACAAGACGGTTCTGACCCACGGTTGGGTCGTCGACGGCGAGGGACGCGCGATGCCCAAGTCGCTTGCCAACGGTGTTGACCCGCTGGATATGATCAAGAAGTACGGCGGAGATCTGGTGCGTCTGTGGGCGGCTTCTGCCGACTACCGCGTCGACGTCCGCGTTTCCGAGGCAATCTTCAAGCAGCTTTCCGATGCTTACCGGAAGATCCGTAACACCGTCCGTATCCTGATCGCAGACCTCAACGATTTTGATCCCAACACCGACGCACTTCCCTTTGAGGAGCTGTATGAGATCGACCGTTGGATCATCTCGGCAATGAACGATTTGACCAAAGAGGTTCGCGCCTCCTACAACGTCTTTGAATTCCACCCCATCACGCACAGCATCGGCAATTTCTGCACCACCGAGCTTTCCAAACTCTATATCGACATCACCAAGGACCGCGTCTACACCGAAAAGGCAGACAGCAAGGCTCGCCGCAGTGCGCAGACCGCGATGTATTTCGTCCTTTCGGGCTTGGTTCGCCTTCTTGCGCCGATCCTCGCATTCACGGCAGAGGAAATGTGGCAGTCGATCCCGCACGTGGCATCCGACAACAAGGAAAGCGTATTCCTCAACGATATGCCCGCCTATGACGAGGCACTCTGCTTTGCAGACGTTGCCGAGAAGTGGAACCGTCTGTTTGAGATGCGTGACGACGTCATGAAGGCTCTTGAGATTGCACGCGCCGAAAAATTGGTCGGAAAATCGCTTGAGGCGAAGGTTACCCTTTACACCAAGGATGCCGATATGCTTGCCCTGCTTAAGGGCTTTGGCAAGGAGCTGAACACCGTATTCATCGTTTCGGGAGTCAGCATTGTACAGGATGACGCGCCCGCAGGCGCGTTGACCGACGGTGCGTCCGGCGTGGGTGTTCTGGTAGAGCCTGCAGACGGATGCAAGTGTGACCGTTGCTGGAGCTACTCCACCGAGGGAGACAAGACCGATGATGATGGATTCATCTGCGCTCGCTGCAAGAGCATTCTGGGATTATAAGATCTCCCAATGTGGGAAATCCACCATGATTGAAACAAAAAGAAAGGAAGCCTATGATCCTACTCATTGCAATTATCGTCGGCTCCATAGCGCTTGACCAATTGACAAAATGGCTCGCGGTGGTCTATTTACAGGGCGAAGCCTCCTTTCCGCTTTGGAAGGATGTCCTGCATTTCACCTTTGTCAAAAACGAAGGTGCGGCGTTTGGAATGCTCAGCAACCAACGCTGGGTCTTCATGATCTTTTCAACGGTCGCCATCATCGGTCTTGCCATCTATCTCTTCCGTTTTCCGCCAAAAAGCCGTTTTGTAAGGATCTCGCTTGCGATGATCATCGGCGGCGGAATCGGAAATATGATCGACCGCATCGCTCTTGGATACGTCATTGACTTTATCGACTTCACCCTGATCAATTTTGCGGTTTTTAATGTCGCGGATTCCTTTATTACCGTGGGAGCATTTATGCTGATGGGATACTTGATCCTCGATATGGTGCGCGATATGCGAAAAAGCAAAAAAGAAAAGAGCCAATCGGTTTCCGACGCAGTCCCCACAGAGGAGCAAGAGCATGACGGAACGTGATTGGAATGAAAACGAAGTTGAAACTGCGCCACTGATTCTGACCGCTTCTGCCACCGATGTGGGCAAGCGGTTGGATCAGTTCGCCGCAGAGAACGGAGATCTGACACGGTCTGCCGCGACAAGGCTGATCGAGGAAGGTGCTGTTACCGTTAACGAGAAGCCGACAAGTAAGAATTATCGCCTGCGTGGGGGGGACACCGTGGAGATCCTGTTGCCCGATCCCGAACCCTCGCAGGTCGTTCCGCAAAAGATTCCGCTTGACATTGTGTATGAGGACGATGACCTGATCGTGATCAACAAGCCCGTTGGAATGGTGGTACACCCTGCCCCCGGAAATCCCGACGGAACGCTTGTCAACGC
>JAZOPW010000231.1:0-5699 GCA_045655785.1 Eubacteriales bacterium | reverse complement strand
TTCAAGTCCTTTTACCCGCACCAAAAAGCAGAGGGTACGCAAAGCGTGCCCTCTGCTTTTTGTCGTGGGTAATTGGCTACGCCGAATCTCACCGCTATTTTCGGTTTTGCTTGCAAAACAATGGCGTTCAGCCATTGAGAAAATAGCACCACGCCGAAATAGCATTCCTTTTCCATCTGCCTTTGGAAGGCGCGTGTGAAGAGTTCAAGTCCTTTTCGTTGGGGGCGTAACGGATATAAACCGCGGCGGCGACCGAACCGGCTTGCGAGACCAAGTCCAAGTTTTTGTTTTCTTCCCCCACCTACGCACCACTTTGGGGGTAAAAACACCCTCTAAAAAATTTTCTCGCACCACTTTTCAAACACCTATTGACAGGTATTTTCGGGCATGTTATAATGATGTTATCAAGATTGTGAAAAAGGGGCTTGCGATGAAAAAAATTGTTGTCTTTTTGATGTGTTTGATGATGGTGTTGTCACTTCCTTCCTGTCACACAAATGAGCAGGAGAGCGAAGCTCCATCGTCGTCAGACGAAACTCCAATCTACGTGGAAACCGATTACGGCGATGTCATCGCTCTATACAGAAAGGTCATAGACGCCTGCTCGATTTACGATAAAGAGAACTCGGATTCCTTCTACGCAGAAAAGTACGGGATTACAGATCCACAGGAGAAAAAGTTTTTTGGTGCCTTTCGGCATGAGGCATATATGCATCATGCGGGCAATGGCGCAAAAGATTGCTTCTCTCCAATCTATAAGCTTACCTGGGGATACGCGAAAAAGGATCTCAACGGCGACGGCGCGGACGAGCTGATTCTCTTGAATGAGGATTATACAGTGATTGCCATCTTTTCATATGTTGATGGAAAGCCTACCGTCATTGGCGGTCTCAACGAGTCTTTTCCGTATCAGCGTCCAACGCTTGGAAATTGCTGGATAGACGGTGACGGGTATATATATACAACCGGGCCGCGAGCCTTTGAGCATAAAACCAAGTACAAGGTTGCACAGGACGGCGCCTCGCTTGAGATCATTGCTGAGTATTGGCTGGTAAAGCGTGCGGAATATTCACCCGAATATCACGTTGTTACCGAATATTATATGCTTATGGGTGACGAGGAGATCGAGATCACCGAAAGTGAATACAAAGCGTTGGATGACCAACACGGAAAGTATCTCGGTCAATATGCAGGGAAGGACGTGACGGCGGAGTATGCGAGGCTTACGTTTATCCCGTTATTCAGCGAAGCCGAGCTGCTTCAAAGCATATACGAGTCGGTATTAAACACAAAAACCAAGGTGTACGAAGTTGCAACGGGAGAATTTAAATTCCTCAAGGACGTCAGAACACCTTACGAGCAAACTCTTTTGGCTGACGTGACCGACCTTCGATACGGCTTTGCCGATTTTGACGAAGACGGCATTGATGAGCTCGTAATTGACTATGGAGATCGGTTTATCTTACAATACAATAACAGAAGGGTGTGCCTTTACACCTCTACGCCCGATTGGGAAAATCCCCAAGCCAATATAGAATATTCACCTATGAACGAATCATGGAACGACAGGCTCTCAAAAGAGGAAGCCCATGAGATCGCGTGCAAATATCTGGGGATCTCTATCGACGGCGAAAGCACGGGAGCGTGTGGCTCAACCATTTATTACGATACGGTCGTAGTGGCAGACCCTGACGAGATGAACGGATACTACCACGTGATCTTTTTTGAGGAGTACTACTTCAATTTTGAAGTAGAGGGATTGGACACCCATACACCATACTCGACCCGTTTGTGCGGTGAGATACTCGTCAATTCTGCCACAGGCGAGTGCTTTGAAACAGACATAGACATTCTCTGTGAAGCCGTCGACAGTGCCGCAAAATATTGGGGAATCAAAGAATGGGACTCCGAGATCAACGCAGGAGTCAAGACGGTTTCAAGCATCAGGATCGCCGATTTTCCGCACTGTGAAAATCCATACTATCGGGTAGTTCTGGAGCGTAAATACTACGCTTGTCACGAGGACGGTTCTGCGGATGCTACGCCCTATCAGGTGGAAACACTGAAAGAGGTGTTTGTTGATATGTGGAAAAACAGATGCATGGAATCGATCGATACGGTCTCACGCGACGAGGCAGTTGCCATTGCAGAAAATCATTGGAAAAGCTTTGACATCAAGGAAAATAGATATATTATCGTACACGCCGTAAATTCATGGGCACCCGACCACGTTTATGTTATGGTCATTAAAAGGTTTGTTATCGACCATTATTCAACCTTCGATGAGATTTGGATCGACAAAATCACAGGAGAAGTATATACTCCCGTAGGAAAATGATCATTCTTCACCAAGGGGACGTCACCGTCAGGTTCTAGTGGGGGCAACTTCGTGGAGGTTCAACTCCTCTTACCGCACTACCAAAAGAAGGGTACACTATGTATGTGTCCTTCTTTTGTTTTTGATTGATGAAAATCCGTAAAATCAAGATAGCATTTATATAACAACTATTGACAACACGATAAAGTTTATGATATAATACAAATGGAATCATCAAAATTTAACTTTTCAGGAGAAAAAAATGAAACTTAAAAGGCTAGTTCTTTTATTTTTTATGCTAACAGTAGTGATTATCGTTATAGGTGCTTTATCGTCGTGCGACAAAAGCGATCTGACTGACGGCACGGATGATTATATATCATCCCATGAGACAAAAGAAGAAGCAAGCAAAAATTCTAAAACCGATATTGACAATGAAACAGACACAAAGGTCTCATCAACGCCCGATTCGGAACCTGAATTGGAGCTCTCTGAGGAAGAAAAATGGAATGCAAACTCAAGCAAAGGGCTTACATTTAGATCGAATCGTGACGGCACATGCTATGTAAGCGGAATAGGAACCTGTAAAGATACAAATATCATTATCCCGACAAAATCTCCCCAAAATGATCTTGTGGTGAGCATAGGAAACTTCGCATTTCATAATTGTGACAGTATTGTAAGTGTAGTAATCCCGGACAGTGTAACGAGCATCGGCGAACACTCGTTTTCCGCCTGTGACTTCTTGGCAAACCTACCAATCGGCGAAAATATAAAAAGCATAGGAGAGGGGGCCTTCAATAATTGTTGCAATCTTACAAGCGTTGTAATTCCTGACAGTGTCATAAGCATAGGCAATAATGCATTTAACTATTGCACAGGACTGACAGACGTGACGTTAGGGAATAACCTTAAGAGCCTTGGCAATTTTGTGTTTGCCCAGTGTAATCAATTGACGAGCATTGTTATTCCGGATAGCGTTACGAGTATGGGACATTCGGTATTCTTCGATTGTACAAACCTGAAAAGTGCGACGATCGGAAATGGCGTAACGCGTTTGACAACCACGTTTATGAATTGCACCAAACTGGAGAACGTAACGATCGGGAACAGTGTGAATGCGGTTATCGATTCCGCCTTTAGAAATTGCATCGGTTTGAAGAGTGTAACACTCCCTGACAGCGTAACAAGCATTGGCTATTTTGTGTTCGGTGGTTGTACCAATCTAACAAATGTGAAGATGGGAAACCGTATCACGAGCATAGGCGAAGGGGCGTTCAACGGTTGTACTAAATTGACCACCATAAACTTCGCAGGAACGCAAGCGCAGTGGGAGGCTATATCCAAGAAGGATGCAAAAATCCCCCTCAGAGTTAACATCAACTGTGGCAAATAATTTATCCGAGTATATCTCGTTTTGTGTAGAACAAAACGCACTAAAGAATATAGGGAGCGCTTCTTTGTCTTCAAAGAAAAAAATTTTTCACCGAGGTAACTTTACCATCAGGTTCTAGTGGGGGCAACTTCGTGGAGGTTCAAGTCCTCTTACCCGCACCAAAAACAAGGCAGGTACCATAAGGTGCCTGTTTTGTTTTTGTGCAGATAATTGGTTATGCCGAATCCCACCGCCGTTTTGGGTTCCGCTCGCGGAATGCGCTCGTTAAGAGCGCAACAAAACGGCACCGCGCCAAAATAGCATTCCCATTCAGACCCGACTGCGGAGGGCGCGTGTGGAGAGTTCAAGTCCTCTTACCGCACCAAAAAATCGACAGGCTTCGGCTTGTCGATTTTTTTCCATTGCGAAAGCAATGGTATCTCATCAGCCGCAGGCTGTATATCATCGCCGCAGGCGTATCTCATTAGCCGCAGGCTGCATTTTGCTTTCGCAATGATGATATTCAGCCCAAATGGGCTGATGATATACGATGCTTCGCATCGATGATATCCACGCCTTCGGCGTGATTGAAGGCGCATCATTCTCCCTTTTCCTTTTTTCTCGCATCTTATGTGGCACGTGTGGAGAGTTCAATGCTGAACGCTGTTTTTTCTTCCTCCATCGAGAGGTCTTTTTTGCCCCCAAAAAACATCAATTTTAGGGTTTTCACTCCACTTTTCAAAAGCCCCTTGACAAGCGTTTTTGGGATATGCTATACTAAAATTACATCAATCATCGGAGGAAATAAAAATGAAAAAATTGTTGGCACTTTTGCTTTGCTTCACCATGCTATTTTCGCTGGGTTCGTGTCATACAAACGATCAGAACGATGAAGAAACCGTCACAACCAACGACGACACTCCCGCCTTATCAAATGACATCGCCATGCAGATGTACGAAGCGGCAATCAAGGGTGAAATCTCCGTTTTTGATGAACACTTGGGCGAGATAAAATTAGGCGCGTGCCGATTCCCAAGTGACAATATAAGATTTGCGGAATGCGAGATCCTCACCAAAGCAATCTTGGATGTGGGTGGGGACGGAATCAACGAGTATATTATTCAATCGGAAGCAAAAGATTATATATTGTTGCGTTACTATAATGGCAAGGTTTACAGCTATTGCTTTGACAGCAAGAGTTTCTTTAACCTAAATACCGATGGTTCTTTTTATTGGGTCAATTCTTACGATCTTAGCGATTGTACGCGCGGTTGCAGTCAAATTGTATTTGACGGATCATCGGTCTGTATCAAAGAAATATACAGAATCAAACAAACAAGTCCCTATGATTACGGTGATGGTGATCAGGAGTATTATGTAGGGGGCAAGCCGAGCGCTCGTGAAGAATTTAGAAATTACTATGACTCCAATTGTAGAAGCAAAACAATAGCGATCTTCTCTCCGCTTGATATTTCGTGTGAGTATCCGATATCTTCAGAAAAAGCCTATGAGCTTGCTTCCGACTTTTGGGGATTTAAAAGCGGAACGGAAGATGGGGCTGCCGGAACACTTTATGTACTCAAAATCGTGATATTAGAAAAGCCGAATAGCGATACACAGAGCTATCGTATCGGTTGTCAGTTCGAAGGATATATTACCCACGTAATCGATAGTTGCTACGCTCAGCCACCGAAGTCCGTTACAATACATGAGGAATTATTTGTAGATGCCATAACGGGAGAGTTTAAGCCTATTGTACCCGAGGGAAAAGAATAAAATTATTTTGTATGGGAGAAATTATATGAGGCATGCTATTGCGTTTTTGTTGTGTTTGATTGTGCTCTTGTCGTTGTCATCTTGTCTAAATTTCCATGATCCGATTGGCTCCGAGAGTGAAACTCCATCGTCGTCAGACGACACTCCAATCCACGTGGAAACCGATTACGGCGATGTCATCGCTCTATACAGAAAGGTCATAGACGCCTGCTCGATTTACGATAAAGAGAA
>JAZOPW010000230.1:0-5834 GCA_045655785.1 Eubacteriales bacterium | reverse complement strand
GCTGTCCAGCACCTCCACGCCGATCCAAACATCGACCTTGCCGCGGCTGACGCCCTTTGCCTGCAGATAGGGCTTGACACGTTCCTCAAGATACCCATACGCGCGGCTGATCTTGGTATTGCAATCAAAAAAGCGGCTGTTGACCGACTTGATCTCCACGGTGATGTCAAGACCCTCCACCGTCTCGCGGCATCGCCCAAAGCCTGTCATACTTCGGATCATCGGCAAATCTCCTCTCAAAAAAAGATATACATTATTATTGTACCTCATTTTTTCAAAAAAGTCAACCGATTTTGCAAAAATGACAATTGTTTTTGGAGATTTTTATGGGGTTTTGTAGGGAACAAAACCGCAAATCCGTCATTTTGAAATTTTTTATGTTGCCTTTTTTACAAAATACTTGATATTTGGTAAAAAATGTGTTATACTATGTATGTCACACAATTAAATAACACAACCAGAGGTATTTTTTCTTTAGAGGGATAAATATACCCTTTTTGTGTCATAATCTTTTTTAAAATCGGCAAAAACGCGGATTCCAAAAAATGATTATGGCTAATACCATGGTTTATTTAATTGTGTGACAACAATCGGAGTTTGCGTTTTTCGGTGCGTATGACTTCGGTTGTGCGCACTTTTTTGTTTTTGTCTCTTTAAGGAAAAATTTCTACGCACGATTGACAAGACGAATAAAGTGTGGTATAATAATTTTGCCAAATCAACTTTATATGTGTGAATGAAGGGTATGTTCTCTTGTTATAGGGATAACTATACTTTTTTTGTTATGCACTTACATAGCGAATTTGATAAAAATGCAAATTCCATTTATGTAAGTGTGGCGATACCCATTTCACATAAAGTTGGTTTGGCGACTGATCGGGGTTTGCGTTTTTTGTGCGTTGACTTCGGTTAGCGCACTTTTTTGTTTTGGGGTGGTTTTATGATTCTCACGTTTTGCGGACACTCCGATTATATAGGGTCGGAAGAGGATGACCAAAAAATTCTGTCGCTTTTTACCGAGCTGATCGGTGATCGCCCTGCCGAGATGTATTTGGGAGGGTACGGCGGGTTTGATCAATTCGCTTATAACTGCTGTAAGAAATACAAAGAGACACACCCCAACATTTCTTTAATTTTCATCACGCCTTACATCACCGTCAATTACCAAAACAATCATTTGAAGTATAACAAAACATTGTATGACGAAATCCTTTATCCTGAAATTGAGGACAAGCCGCTGAAATTTGCGATCTCATACCGCAATAAATGGATGGTAGAACAAGCCGATTGCGTCATTGCATACGTTACGCACGGTTGGGGCGGTGCATACCAAACCTACAAGCACGCGCGCCGCAAAAAGAAACAGATATTTAACATATCAGGAAAGAAAATTTAAAAAAAGCGAGTGACAAGCCCCCACCCTACAGGTTTTGCATCACCATACGCACACCCCTCGTCGGGATGAAAGCAAAACCAAAATCTTTATCCTGACCATCAAATCACGTCCGTCATCTTGAGCGAAGGGCGTAGCCCGAAGTCGAAACCCAAGGTGCGTAGCACCGTAGGGCGACATGTGCATGGCACGTGTCGGATCTCGGACGCGCCTCTATAGCCCGCCCAACAAAAACAGAGCCCACGTCGGTGTTTTACGAACGTAGGCTCTGTTTTTTGATTTTCGAGAATGTCAACGCTCCTCGCGGAAATAGGAAAGTCCCAAGGACGCCGGCGGTTGATTTTCACGCTTCTTGCGAATGCTGGTCACGATCAGCACGATGATGGTAACCACGTAAGGAAGCATCTCCAGTAGCGGCGTTGCACTCATGTCAAGTCCGAGCCCGAGTGCCGGAATAAAGGATCCTGCAATGAAAAGCGCACCAAAAACGGCAGAACCGAGAATGCTGACATGCGGTCTCCAGAGTGCAAAGATAACAAGTGCGATGGAAAGCCAACCAAGTGGCTCAATGCTCAGATATGCCTCCTGCGAGCCGGCATAATCCATGATGTAGAAAATTCCACCGAGTGCGGCAATGCCTCCGCCAATACAGGTTGCACCGTACTTATAGGCGGTAACATTGATACCCGCGGCGTCCGCTGTTGCAGGATTTTCACCTACTGCACGCAGGTGCAAGCCCACGCGAGTCCGCAGAAGCACAAATGCTGCTACAACGGCAATGGCAATTGCAAGATAAACCATCACGCCGCAGTATTTGAGCGAGCTGGTGCTGTGAGCAAAAGGAAAGCGGAAGTATTCACGCGCATACAGAAATTTCATGGGCTCCATACTCAATTCATACATAATGAACTTCATTACGCCCACACCAAAAGTGGTCATCGCAAGACCCGTCACGTTCTGATTTGCGTGAAGTGTAACCGTTAGAAAGCTGTAGATCAAACCCATAAACATACCGCCAATAAAGGTAGCAAGGATCACAAGGATCACAATCAGCGCCGGCGGCAGAGCATCTCCCATCAGCTTTGCGGCAAGACATCCGCAGGCACCGCCCACACACATAATTCCCGGAATACCCAGATTAAGATGTCCGGCTTTTTCGGTGATGATCTCGCCCGTGGAGCCGTAAAGGAAGGTCATACCGAGCGGAATTGCGCTAAGCAGATAGTTGACAAAGCTATTCATGATTTCAGACCTCCTTTTTCGGTATTTTGATGAGACGTGCGAAATTTAATTTGATAACGGATAAAGAACTCACAACCGATAATAAAGAAAAGAATGATACCGACCACAACGTTCGGAAAGGCATTGCTAACGTTGAACGCAGTCGAAACCTGTGCGCCACCCTGCTGCATAAAGACAATGAGAGCCGAGGTACCAACCATGATCGCAGGGTTGAACTTGGCAAGCCAGGAGACCATGATTGCCGTGAATCCCTGACCGCCAACCGTGGTGGTAGTAATCGAGTGATCCAACGCACCCACGATCAGAAATCCCGCGAGTCCGCAGATTGCACCCGACACCAGCATGGTGCGAACGATGACCTTCCCCACGTTGATTCCGATGTAACGGGCAGTCTTTTCGCTTTCTCCGACGACAGAGATCTCGTAGCCTTGCTTGCTGAAATTGAGGTATACAAAAATGACGGCAGTCAAAATAAGAACGACTAAAATCAGAAGCAGATACTCATTGAATATCTTTGGCAAATGCCCCACCGACAGTGCACCAAGGGTACTCGATCCACTGGGAGTCCATTTGATGAGTGCAAAGGCAACAAGATAGGTAGCAAAGTAGTTCATCATCAGCGTGAAAAGCGACTCGTTGGTATCCCATACCGATTTAAAGATCGCGGGTAAAAGCCCCCACAATGCACCTGCAAGAACCGACGCCAAAAGCATCACCAAAAGGAGTACCCAATTGGGGAGCTGATTACCGAGGTAAAAAGCACAGGCGACCGATGCAAGTGCGCCAATCAAAACCTGTCCTTCGGCACCGAGGTTCCAGAAGCGCATCCGGAATGCGGGAGTCACACCCAATGCGATACAAAGCAAAACGGCGGTATCCTTGGCAAATTTCCAACGACGTCTGGAGGAACCGAACACACCGTCAAAGATCTTTGACAAGAAATCGATGGGGTTGGATCCGATGAGAAAATAGGAGAGCACTGCGCACAAAATCAGCGCAACGGAAACGGCGATCACGCGGATCAGTAAGGCTTTCGCGGTCGACATCTGCGCACGCTTGACAACGTGAAACAGCGGCTCACGCGTTTTGGTTTCAGGCTTGGTTTGCATGATCTTCCTCCTTTGTTTCGGTCTGTACGGAATCCGATTTGGTCATCAGAATTCCGAGTTCTTCCTTGGTGGTGTTTCTTCCGTCCACCACACCCGTGATCTTACCACCACAGATGACCATAATACGGTCACACAGCTCAACCAAAACGTCCAGATCCTCGCCCACAAAGATCACGGCAACGCCGCGCTCCTTCTGCTCGGTGAGCAGGTTGTAGATCGTATAGGAGGAGTTGATATCAAGTCCGCGCACGGGATATGCCGCCATGAGTACGGTAGGCGACGCCGCAATCTCACGTCCAACCAACACCTTCTGTACGTTACCGCCCGAAAGTCGACGGACAGGGGTATGAGAGTTGGGGGTGGCTACCTGCAGATCCTTGATGATTTTTTCTGCAAGGTCTCTGGGTCTTTTACGGTCCACGAAGATGGAGTGTCCCTTGCGGTAGCTGCGGAGCATCATATTGTCCACAATATCCATGTTTCCAACCAATCCCATGCCAAGACGATCCTCGGGAACGAAGGAAAGACGTACGCCAAGCTCTCGGATCTGAAGCGGCGTTTTATCGCGCAGATCCTCCTCGGTATCGTTTTTGGGGTTATGGTAGATCACGGTTCCGCTATTCAAGCGGTGCAGTCCCGCAATCGATTCGAGCAGCTCACGCTGTCCGCTTCCCGCAATTCCCGCGACGCCGAGAATCTCACCCGCGCGAGCCTCAAACGAAATATCGTCAAGCACGCGGATACCGTTCTCATCGGTCATGGTAATACCCGTAACCTTCAGACGTGTTGTCACATTTTGCGGTTCGGGGCGTGCGATATTGAGCGACACCTTTTTGCCGACCATCATCTCGGTAAGCTCCGAGGCAGTGGTGGTTGCGGTTTCTACCGTTGCAATATGCTCACCCTTTCGAAGCACCGCCACACGGTCAGAGATCGAAAGCACCTCATGAAGCTTGTGCGTAATGATCAGAATGGATTTTCCGTCCTCGCGCATACGGCGCAGGACTGCAAACAGCTTTTCGGTCTCCTGGGGTGTGAGCACCGCAGTGGGCTCGTCCAGAATCAAAATATCGGCACCGCGATAGAGAACCTTAAGAATCTCCACGGTCTGTTTTTCCGAAACCGACATCTCATGAATCTTCTTTTTGGGATCGATGTAAAATCCATAACGGTCGGCAATCTCCTGCACGCGGCGATGCACTTCTTTCAAATTATACGGGGTTCCATCCTTCACGCCCAGCACGATATTCTGACTTGCCGAGAACACATCGACCAGCTTGAAGTGCTGATGGATCATACCGATCCTGTAACGGAAGGCGTCCTTGGGGGAGCGGATCACCACCTCCTCGCCGTCCACGAAAATACTTCCCTCATCAGGATAGTAAATGCCGGCGATCATATTCATAAGTGTTGTTTTTCCGCATCCGTTTTCACCCAGAACGGCAAGGATCTCTCCCTTGTAAACGGTAAGATCCACTTCCTTGTTTGCCGCAAGTGAGCCGAAATACTTGGAGACCTTTTTCAGCTCCAAGGCAACTGTTTTTTCCACGCTGTTACCTCCGAAAATCGAGTAGAGTTTGTAAGCAACGTCACCCATTTGCGGTGACCGGACTTCCAAATCTCAAAGGAAACCCCGGATCCGTGATCCGACGCTTTCTTTGGGATGGAAGAGAATCAAGACAGGCGGAGCCGAGGCTCCGCCCGTCTTTTTCGGTTTTCTTATTCGCCGAAGTTGGTATTCAGCAGCTCGATACCGTCGATCCAAAGATCGAAGTAAGGAGCCGAACGCTTTTCGGACTCATGGAAGTAACCGTCTGCGATAACCTCGGTGTCCTTTTTGTATTCGGGATCGGTGTCAACGTCTGCCAGGTAAGAGGAGAGCTTTTCACCGTTGTTTACGGTAAAGGTATTGGTATCAAATACATGGATCTCGCCTGCCACAAGCTTTGCCTTTACTTCATCCAGCTTTTCCTGTGTGCCTGCAGCAGCCGCCTTGGTGTTGATCTCGCTCAAAGCAACAGAGCCTGTGGAAATTGTTCCGGTCCAGTCTACCTTGATCTCTTCGCCCAAGTCGGATCGTAGCCATGTCG
>JAZOPW010000229.1:0-10056 GCA_045655785.1 Eubacteriales bacterium | reverse complement strand
GGATTCTATGTTTATAAACCTTTTTTGTACGGAAGAGTCACTCTTCCAAAAATCAATACTTGATCTCGCGAAGCGAAACCAGATATTCTCCGATTGCGGCGAGATATTTTAGAGTTGCTTCATGCAGCTCGGCGGGACCGTGAATGCCTACCTCAAAGTTGAGCGTGCCTCTGTAATTTGCATCGTCCAGAGCCTTCATGAAGTCTTGCCAATTGATGCGCATCGGCTTCCATTTGGTTCCGTAGGGCGCGCCGTAGGGGGTGAAGGGGAAGGTGTGCAGGTCCAGAATGCCGTCGTTGTCATGGGTGTGGAGACAATATAGCTTATCTCCGCAGATGCGTGCCATTTGTGCGGGGTCATCCTGGGTCAGCGGACCGTGACCGACGTCGATACAGATCTTGAATCTGTCACCTAAAATCTCGCACATCTCGACCATTTCCTCGGCGTGAGAGAGGATGGTGGAGCAGATGTGACCGAAAACGGGATCGGTAACCCACATGTTTTCCAGACAGCAATACACGTCATATTCTTCAAGGGTGTCGGTGAGCTGCTTATAAAATTCCACGGATTCGTTAAAGGATTCCTTGTTCAGAAGATCATAACGTCTGCCGGGGGTGATGATGGGGTGTACAACACAGTGCTGTCCGCCAAGGTAGTGCGTTGCCTTGATCGAAGCGATCTGTCTCTTTACGATCTCGTCTATGTTATAGTCATAGCCTCTCGGATGTCCCGAAAAAGCCGAGTGCGTTTGCGGAATCTCAAAACCAATTTTTGAGCCCTTTTCGCGGATCTCCGTAAAGGTTTCCTGAATCTGGGCGTCGCTGACGTTCTCAATTTCTCCAAGAGCCCTGCCGCGCTCCAGATAGGCACCAAGCTGAAATTCACAGGCGTCAAATCCACATCTCTTAAAAAGGTCAAATTGGTCAACGGATGCTGTACTGAGTGAAAGCTTCATATTCTTCCTCCTTTTTGCAAAGCAGATCATTTTTTGGTTGAAAAGTAAGTAAACTACATTACTTGCTATTATTATACCCAAGCAATCGACTTTTGTCAAGAAAAGACAGAAACTTTTTCTCTGTTTCAAGCTTCTTTTTGTTTACAGAAGTCTTGACAAGTGTAAACCGATGTGTTATACTTTTTTTAACTCTAAGAGACTCTTTGCCTGAAAGGAGGAGAACAGATGAAATCAGAGCAGAGGAGACAGGAGATCGCCGCATTGCTCGGGGGCTCGAGGAGTGCGATCCCGGGGCGAGAGCTGGCAGAGCAATTTGGGGTGTCTCGACAGATCATTGTGCAGGATATCGCAATTCTCAAGAGCCTGGGATATGAGATCCTTTCCACACACCTCGGTTACGTGATGCAAAAAACACCGCTTGCCGAGCGAGTCTTCAAGGTGTGGCATACGAAGGAGCAGACCGAGGACGAGCTGTCGCGCATCGTAAGACTTGGCGGAACGGTCGTCAACGTGTTTGTGTGGCATAAGGTCTACGGTAGGATCGAGGCGGCGTTGAACATTTATTCGCCGCGACACATTGAACAGTTTTTGGAGGGTGTGAGGAGCGGAAAGTCTACCGAGCTGATGAGCATCACGGGGGGCTATCATTATCACACGGTCAGAGCCGATTCAGAGGAGATCCTTGACCGCATCGAGTGCGAATTGCAGGAAACCCGATACATCGTTCCCGAAATTTGATGTTCGAAACGGATCGTGAAACAACTGTTATAATTTTAAAAAGTTTAAAAACACAAGGCGGTAAAAAATGAGCGTATATCAAAGGCTAAAAGATCTTAGAGAAGACGCAGATAAAAGTCAAGAAGAAATTGCTCAAATTATAGGTACCAGTCAATCTTATTACGCTCAATACGAAAATGGTAAAAGATCAATTCCGTTTGATCGAATGGTTACTTTGGCGGTATATTATAATGTGTCTCTCGATTATTTGGCAGGGCTTGTCGATACACCGAGGAAGCTTAAATAAATGCATTCATAAATTAGCAGGTGGCGTAGCACTGTACTCTAAAGGTCGCTTCATGTTCCAATATTCACCGACAGAAAAAGGGCAGAGATTTTTTGAATTCTCTGTCCTTTTTTCTTGACATTGCATTTATTGCTCCAAAGCCTTCATCATGGCGACGAGCGCATAGGATGCAAAGCCGTGATCTCGGCTACCTTTTTTCTGACGGTATTCCCAAAGGGTTCCTGTCTCGATCTCCATATGACCGAAGAAGCCCTTGATATCGCGGAGGATCAGATCCTTCTCGCCAAGCTTCAAGAGTGCTTCCAGACGTAGGTAGGCACCGATAAAGGCATTCACTTCAACAACCTCTGGGATTTCTTCGGTACGCACCGCACCAAAGACTTTTGTGACAAGACGGAGGAATTCTTTATATTGGGGGTCATTCTGCACGTCGATGCCGCCAAAAAGAATGGCGTAATATTGGCAAGCCTCGGAGCAATCGTCCTGACGGATCAAGCGATTTTGCTCATCGCGCACCGCGTGGTCGAGAAAGACCCTGCCGTTAAAGGATTGGCGGACTGTGACCTCGCGCACCTCACGGCTGCGGCGCAGATATTCCTCGTCACCGAACAGGCGATATGCACTTTCCAGCACCTGTGCATACAGGAAGTTGGTGGGGTAGCTTACGTCCTGTGTCCAATCGTTTGCGCGGCTCCACTCCACAAAGTTCCAGGAGGGAAGGCGTTCGAGAAGTCCGTCCTCATTTTCGTGACGCTTGTAGAAGGCGAGAAGTCCCTCAATCGACGGACGGAAGGCTTCTGCGTCTGCCTTTGGATTGCGGTTTGCAATATAATCTGCCACCTCAAGGATATACCACATCGACCATTGCGGAATGAATCGCTTGTCATCCATCACGTCGGATGGGTAACACATGGGGATCATGCCGTCGGGGTATCCGCCCTCATTGCGGAACAGACGGTAGTTTTCCAAAAAGGCATCCTCAACCGCTGTCTCCTTGAAAAGTGCATATTCGGTTTTGGCGGTGAAGTAGGAGTCGCACAGCCATCCGCCGCGCTCACGCGAGGGGCAGTCCATGAAAACATCCACGGCATTGTGCGCAAAGGTTCTCACAGCACCGCGGTAGACCGAGCGCAGAACGGGATCCGCTATATGATCGGGGATTTGGATCTTCGAAATGTCATGCATACAGGTTTTGATGCCGAAGGAATCCAGACGAAGCTTGCCCGAGCGTACCGCAACGATGACACAGCGCATGACGTACGGTTCAAACGACATGACGTCCATGGGTCTTCCTGCGGGAAGCAGAGTCTCTGTCACAAGCTGGGCTCCCATTCGGGTCATGGAAAATTCCGCGGGGCAATGATCCTCGCTAAAGGCGAGCACAACGTCGGCATCGGTCTCGGCAACGGCTTTGAAAAGCGGAAATCCCGTTTCGATGCGTGAGAAATCAAAGACCGCGTATTCATTTTCGCACAGTGTCAGCGGAAGTGTCACGTCGGACTCACGGACGGTTTGGCGTTGACGTTGGATCCATTGAAACGGATATTGGGTGACGATCTCGTCTGCCTCGAAGCGTCCCCAGCGTGGGGTGACAGGCTCGGAGTGTGCCAGTGGACGGAAGGGAAGCTCGGGATCAAAGGTGAGCGTGCCGACCGTAAGGGCGCGTGAGAGCAGGATATCCTCATAATACGGATAGGGAGCGCGACGCTCGATCATCTTCGGAGGATTTTTCATAACGGCAAGCTCGCAACGTGCGTCATCGGGGGTCAGGCTTGTTTCCTTTCGGAAATCCCAGACCTCGTTGAAATGGCGCTGGAAGGAGTAGCGTTCTGTTTTTTGTACCTTACAGGTGGGCAGATACCCCACAAAATCACGTCCCGTAAAGGCAATCACCTCGCCGTCTCGCCGTACCTCGGCGCAAAGGAAAGAGGGCTGGCAAACGGTGGAAAGCGACATGACGTTGTATCCGACCACTGCGATCACGATCTCATTTTTCTCCCCCGCGTCAAAATCATTTAAGGGGAGTATGTCCACGCGCGCATAGCCCTTGGCGGTTCGCGCGGGACCGAAGCCTACGAATGCGCCGTTGACATATACCTGATAAAAGGATACGGCGGTGATGTGCAGGGTCGCATGACGCAAGGAGCCTGTTTCGGCACGGAAGGTTGCAAGCAGATTTTTTTCGAGTTCCTTTCCCTTGGGAAAGACCGGCTTTGCCTGTTGGAACATGATGTAGAGTCCTCTCTTTTTTTGTATTTTTGAAAAAGTTTGAAAAAATATGAAATCTTATGACTGAAAAATTGAATTCTTTGCAACATAAACGCCAACTATTGACATTCTTGAAGGAATGAATTATAATAGATGCGAATGAAAATGCTTCCGTCTTGATACCTCGCTGTTTATTATAGCATGGATAGGGTGTTTTTTCAATCTTTTTTGAAAAAAAGATAAAAACGCCAACCAAAATGAAAAAACAGCGAAAAAGCGGAAAAAACAGAAAGGAAATAGAAAAATGGCAATTGTAACGATTATCGGTGCGGGCATGATGGGCTCTGCTCTGGCTTTCCCTGCACGCGAAAACGGAAATGAAGTAAGACTTGTGGGTACTCCTCTTGACCGCGAGATCATCGAGACCTGCAAAAAGACCGACCGTCATCCGAAATTTACACGCGATTTCCCTGCAGGGGTACAGTATTTTCAGGTTGAGCAGATGGAGGACGCTATCAAGGGTGCGGATATGGTCATCGGTGGTGTCAGCAGCTTTGGTGTGGATTGGTTTGGCGAATACGTACTGCCCCGCATTCCAGAGGATATGCCCGTACTGTCTGTAACCAAGGGCTTGATGGACACCGAGGAGGGCAAGCTTCTGACCTATCCCGAGGTATGGACCGCGATGCTTGCAAAGCAGGGATTGAAGCGTTGCATCAACGCCATCGGCGGTCCCTGCACCAGCTACGAGCTGGTTGCACATGATCAGAGTGAGGTTGCCTTCTGCGGAAACGATCTTTCGGTTCTGCGCAAGCTGAAAAAGATCATGGCGACCGACTATTATCACATCAGCCTTTCGACCGACGTGGTGGGAATTGAGAGTGCGGTAGCACTGAAAAACGGCTACGCGTTGGGCATTGCACTGACCATCGGACTGAACCAAAAGGCATTTGGACTTGACAGCGAGCTGCATTTCAACTCGCAGGCGGCGGTATTCGGACAGAGCGTCAAGGAAATGTCGCGTCTGCTTGATTTCCAGGGTGCCGGCACCTTGGATAACCTTGCGGTTGGCGCAGGTGACCTGTACGTAACGGTTTACGGCGGACGCACCCGACTTGTGGGCATTCTGCTCGGACGCGGCTTGAACATTGACGAGGCAAAGGCAGAGCTCAACGGTGTCACGCTTGAGTCCTTGGTTGTTGCCGTACGTGTGGCACGCGCTGTGAAAAAGAGTGTTTCCAAGGGTGTGCTGAAGCTGGAGGATTTCCCGCTTCTGATGCACATTGACGAGATTCTGACCGACAAAAAGGCTGTCAATATTCCGTGGGACAGCTTCACCTTTGAGAAATAAGAAATCAATCAAAACAGTAGAGCCCTGCAGGCAATCGCTTGCAGGGCTCTACATATTTTTTATCTGTATCCGAGCTTTTTCAGGATACGGTCGGCTTCGAGAATATTGTTGGACGTAAACATCGTACAGCCCAGGTCAATGGCTTTTTGGTAATTTTCCTCGGTATCGGGCAAGAGCAGGCAGGGGCGGATCCCTCTCTCATGACAGTACTCAAATAGCTCCTTGTATTCCAATACACTCTTTTCCTTGTCAATGGGATAGAGACAGCACCAATCCATCATATCGTCATAGTTGATGTCGGGGGATACGGTGTCCTTGGAGCGCGGAGAAAGGTAGATTCCCTGACCGTGAATGGGATATTTGTGACCGTGCTGACGGTAGATATGCTCCAGAACTCTTGCGCTGAAGGAATTGATGATCGATCGCTCGCCCATTCCATACTGCTCGATTAGCTCGATGAGCTTGTCAGCCGCGGCAAAGGCGTGCTCATCT
This sequence comes from Eubacteriales bacterium, assembly GCA_045655785.1. Classification (GTDB taxonomy): domain Bacteria; phylum Bacillota; class Clostridia; order Oscillospirales; family CAG-272; genus UMGS1865. The sequence continues at coordinate 4,026 of JAZOPW010000229.1, read as the reverse complement.
CCTACAAGGTAGGGGTAGTCCTTCAGCTCCCAATTGACGTGCAGCTCTGTGTCACGGATCCACTCAAGAAATTCGATTACGGTAGGCACCTTTTCTCCCTTGAATTTGGGATCAAACAGATAACCTGCGTCAAGCTCGCGGACCTCATCCAGCGTCATTTCGTCCAGATTGCGGTCAACGCCTGCCGTGCGGAGCGCACTTCTGTCATGCATGATCACCAAGTGACCGTCGCGTGTCAGATGCAGGTCGGTCTCGATCATGTCCAGCCCTGCATCCTGTGTGGCACGGAATGCGGGCATTGTGTTTTCGGGAAAATTGAATTTGTCTCCGCGATGAGCGGCAAGAATGATTCGCGGTTTGTTCATTTTTGTATCCTCACTTTTCGTTTTCGGGTTTGATGCATGGGCTATTATAGCACAGTTTGGGGACGATTGCAAGAAGCAAATCTATATTTTCAGCTGTCAAAGGCAAAAAATTCAAAAAAATTGTAAAATATATAAGGAAGTGTTTACAAAATGAAAAAAATATGATATACTATTATACTAGGGTATCTATGCAAGAAAAAAGGGAGGTGAGGATGCCGTGGAGAACCAAACTGACGAGTGTGTAAATCAAAACGTATGGGCAGACAGAACAATGTTGCCGCAGGTCTCACCCAAATATCGGGTGCTTGCCGCCGTTGCCTGCTTCCTTTGCGCGTTGGCGATCCCACTTTGCTCCTCGGAGCCGATCTCGCTTGTGATCCTCGGCTTGCTGTTTGTTTACGTGGCTCTGATGACCCGTACCCCTCTGCCGATCGTGCTGACCCTTTCCACCGCGTTTTTGGCGGTTACACTCGCCTCGAATTTCAACGTGGGATTCGGAGGAGGCGCCGTCGTGCTTTCTCTGATCGTGGGGATCGCGTCCTGTACGTGGCTGATCACCACCATGAGGCTGCCGATCCTTGCGATCCTACTCCCTGTGCTGGCGGGCGGCGTGTCCTATCTTTGGATCTCGGACCTGCCCATCTGCTTGCTTGCTCTGTCATATTTGCCTGCGTCGCTTCTGTTGGCGTATGCAACGCTTCGCTCCAAAACACGGGCGAGCGCGATCTGCTACGGAGTGGTCGGCTTGCTGATCTCGATCCTCATCATATTGGGGGTCATCATTTGGCAGGAGTGCGGGTCTCTTTCGCGCGATGTCATCATGACTTGGGTGACCAATCTTCGTGAGGGCTTGATTGCCGATTTCATTGCCGCAAGAGAGGACGTGCTTCGGATTGCCTTGGAGGAGGGAATCGACCAAAACAGCACGTGGGTCAAGCTTCTGACCGAGACGTTGAACGATGAGGCGGTTCGCGCAACGGTGGAGCAGACCTTCTATCTGATGCCTGCTATGGCGGTGGTATTCTGCAGTGTTGTTGCTTTTGAGGCGCAAATGCTACTCAACTGCTTCTACCGAACCGCAGGTCTTGGGGTGGTGCTGACCAAGGAGGCAACCTTCTTCACCATGAGTCTGACCTCTGCCATTCTCTACTCGATCACCTTCCTGTTGCGGATCTTTTTGCCTGTCACCTCTCTTGCGGGGGCTACGGTGCAAAATATCAGCATGATCCTGATGCCGGGGCTTTGCGTGGTGGGCATGATCGCGACTCTGCCGATGCTGGCAAGGTCAAACGGCAGTGCCAAGACCTTTCTCTTGCTGATGCTGGCGTTTATGATATGCTGTTATCCGGGCGGTGCGCTTTACATCCTTGCCATGTGGGGAACTTATACCGTTGTGACGCATTATCTGCGCGCCAAGCTGATCCAAAAAATGAAGGAAAATGGGATCGATCCGGACGAGTTCAATGATAGAGACGACCGAGACGATCAGGATTCCGATCAATGATCGAATAAAGCGCAGTTTATCTTCAAAAAAGGAGAATTGACATATGCAAAAAAAGAAAAGCTTCGCATTTCGGACCGACCTGCGTCCACCTTTGATCGCCGCCGCGGTGATCGGTATGGTATTATTGCTGGCATTTACGCTGATCTCATTTTTGGTCGAGCGTGAGGAGCTTCCCCTGTATGGATTTGCGCTTTGCGGCGTCTATCTGATCGCGGTGGGCTCAATCCTGTTGCCGTATCTGTTGCGGTTCCGACGCATCACGCTGGCAAACGACGCCGCCGAGCTGATGACAACCGAGATCAGCGATATGTTCCGCTACGTTGTCGATCTGCCGTACGCCATCATCGGTGAGGACGGTATGGTCAAGATCGTCAGCGGTGCCTTGCAGGATATTCTGCAGTTCCGCTCTCCCGTCTGCAATGTGCCGCTTGCTCAATTCTGTTCGGTTTCGTTGGACGAGATCATTGCTTACGCACGCAACGGTGGGCCTGTTCAGGACATTACCGTAAATGAGGACGGAGTTCCGATCGATAACAGCAAGCCGATGATCTGTGAGATCGACGGCAAAAAATATGAGCTGCAGTGCTATGTGATGCGCTCGCACGGCAAGGATTATTTCTTTGTTGTGTTTGCCGACATCACCGATCTGTTGGCGTTGCGTCAAAAGAAGTATGAGGAAGAGCCTGTGGTCGCGTATATCGTCATCGACAGCCTGCAGGAGCTGGCACAGTACATCCGCGTCAGTTACCGAACCGCCGTGAACGAGATCGAGACCAAGCTCAAGGAGTGGGCGGCAAGCTTTGGCGGCATGCTCCGCGAATATGAGCGCGAAAAATATATTCTGCTCTTTACCCGAGCCGCACTCGACAAATGCATCAAAAACAAGTTCCGCATTCTTGATACCATCCGCAACATCAAGCTGGGAGACAACAGCTTCCCCGTGACCGTTTCGATCGGTGTGGGAGCCATAGACGGAAGCTTTGAGGACAAGGAGCGTGCCGCAAGCGATGCACTCGACATCGCGCTCCAAAAGGGTGGCGACCAGGCGGCGGTCAATGACGGAAAATCGGTGACACCCTACGGTGGCAGAGTCAATACGATGTACGGCTCCACCACCATCACGTCGCGTGTGAATTCCACCCATCTTTGCAAGCTGGTTCGCGAGGCGGGGAACGTGTTGATCATGGGACACCGCTCACCCGACTACGATTCGATCGGCTCCTGCGTGGGTCTTGCAAGGCTTGCCATCTGCGCACGCGGTGGGGACACCTCGAGGATCCGTATTGTGGTCAATCGCGATCATGTAAACTTCCGTATCTGCTACGATATGTTGGCACATCTGCCCGAGTACCGCTCCATGTTTATCAGCGGAGACACGGCTCTTGATGCGGTGCATTCGGACACGCTTCTGATTATGAGCGACGTCAACAACGTATTCAATACCGAAATGCCGCGACTGCTCAAATGTGTGAAGAACGTGGTGATCATCGACCACCACCGCCGACAGGATCAGCTTTACGAATTCAAGCCGCTGATGACTTATATCCGTCCTGCGGTTGCCGCCGCGAGCGAGCTTGTCAGCGAAATGCTGGAATTCAGCCCGCATCATGACGCACTTCTGAAGGAGGAAGCCAACCTGATGCTTGCGGGGCTGATGCTGGACACCAAGAACTTTACGCAGGGCGCGGGTATGCAGACCTTCTCGGCAGTTCACTATCTGTACGAGCGCGGCGCACACGCAAACTCGGTGCGAATGTTCTTTACCGAATCGATGTCCAATCTGTTCACGGCTTGCGATATTGACAGCCGTACCCGTACCTACCGCGACAAGATCGCGCTGACCTGGTTGAGTGTGGATCACGCCGCAACCGAGGAGGACAACATTGCCGTGGCAAAGGCGGCGGACAAGTTGATGACGATCGAGGGGATCGAGGCATCCTTCGCGCTTTTGCGTGCCGACAATACCGTGACTATATCGGCTCGCTCTCATGACAAGATCAACGTGCAGATCATCATGCAGCGTCTGGGCGGCGGCGGCCACTACGATATGGCGGGCGCAAGACTGACCCACACCACGCTGGAGGCGGCCTGCATGCAGCTCAAAACCGTGCTGGACGAATATATGGACACCGAGTACGAGGAAGAGAAAAGTCGGAT
>JAZOPW010000228.1:0-2330 GCA_045655785.1 Eubacteriales bacterium | reverse complement strand
ATCCGTAACGGCTTTACCTACCGTAACTATAACACCCGCAATTTCAAGTCCCATCCATTCGGGACAGCCTGCGGGCGAAGGGTATTTACCCTGTCTTTGCAAAAGGTCTGCGCGGTTGAGCGCCGCCGCGTATATTTTCACAAGCACCTCATCGTCCTTGATCACAGGATCGGCAACCTCTGCCCACACGAGATTTTTATTTTCATCAACAAGTATTGCTTTCATTTTAGTCGGTTCCTTTCATAGAGAGGGTTCTTCCGCCATCAATGACATAGGTTTGACCGGTAATAAATCCTGCTTTATCCGAAACGAGAAATTCTACAAGATTTGCAATGTCGGTAGCGGTACATTTTTTACCAAGAAGATTTGTCCCAAGCGCACGTTCATCGCCGCCCTTTTCCTCCGGGCGCATGACCACACCGGGAGCAACCGAGTTTACGTTGATCTTGTATGGACCAAGCTCCTTAGCAAGTGCCTTTGTCAGTGACATGACACCGCCCTTTGCCGCCGCATAGTCGGTACAAGACTTTAATCCGTTGATTCCCACTGTTGAAGAAAAATTGATGATCTTTCCCCCCTCGCCTTGCTTTATCATAATTCTTGCCGCCGCGCGGCTTGCATAAAACGCCCCGTACAGATTCACCTTCAAAACTCGGTCGATCACGTAATCTTCTTGTTCCACCAGAGGAAGGTATTTTGCGTCCTTGCCCGCAATTCTTGCGCTTCCGCCCGCAATATGTACCATAATATCCAGTCTGCCAAAATCAGACGCGGCTTTATTGATCGCAGAGTCAATGCTTGCGGATTCTGTTACGTCCGCTATATATCCTTTTGCTTCTCCACCGTTTTGAATGATGCTTTCAACGGTTTTATTCACCGTTTCTTCGTTGATATCGCAAACTGCGACGGCAATCCCGCTTTTTGCCAACATGCGAGCCGTCTCGCTTCCGATATAGCCGCCCGCACCCGTAATAAATGCAACTTTATTCATATTCTTACTCATTTTTAATTTCTATAAACTACCTGTCCGTCCGACACTGTCAAGACACAGCGAAAGCCTTGTGTATTGCAGATATGATTGCCCGCCTTGTCGGTCAGGTCAAAGCCCTCGTCTGTATAGTCGAATACGGAAATGTCCGCGCATCGACCGACCTTCAAATAACCCCATTCGTTTTCTTTTCCGAGAGCCTTGGCAGGATTCGACGTAACGGCACGGAAGATATACTCCTCACTCATTCCGAGGTGTTTTGCTATGCTCATACACATAGTCATTCCGTATCTGCCGCCTCGGGTATATGCACTGAATTTTGTGATATCTGTACTGATAATATCGGGCATGGCATCGCAACTTATGGCATCTCCAAAAACCTTGAAATCGGTATGAACGTGTCCGGCAAGACCTGCGTCAATGATAACACCGCGGCTTTTCGCCTTTTTTATACATTCGTATCCATCTTCGGATACATTATTCTTTCCACCGTGATAGGCATGAGTCAGGATATCTCCTGTTCTCAAAGCTCCCAAAAGCTCCTGCATGGAAACAGGGGAATTGGAGGAATGAACCATGATCCTCAGATTCTTCTGTTCCGCATACTCCACAACCCGGCAAAGAGGCTGGATGTCTTGAATATCGGACACAGTGGTATCAAAATAGACCTTGATTCCAACTGCCTTTTCACCGTACGCCTCTAACCTTTTTTCCACGGAATCAAAGATCGCTTGATTGTTTTGAAATTTGGCGGAAACAAATATCACGTTTTTCAGCAAGAAGGTGTCAAGCAACGCCTTGTCCCCGTAAGCGGCACCCGCATCGGCGGCAGCCGTTACACCAAACGGAATGCTACTCAATTCGGCATGGATCCCGAATTTTTGGTTGAGTCCTCTCATATGCATATGGGCATCCACAAGTCCCGGAGTAACGGTCTTTCCCGTCGCATCGTATACAAACTCGGCTTTCTCGGAAATATGGGGCTCTATTTTTGAGATAATTTCTCCATCTGTCAAAACATCGGCGTATAAAAATCGCTCTCCGTCCCAAACACGTCCGCCTTTAATCAATATTTTTGCCATTTAAGCGCACACCTCCCACGATCTCGTTTAGCACCTTCTGTACCAGATAATCGTGCTCGTAGGTAAACGGATTTTGCATTGTTCCCTTGATATATGCGTAGAAATCCTGCATCATATTATCATAACGGCAATCACCCGAAACATTTTCAATCGGTACTTCAAGACATACGTTTTCCCACGGTCTATCAACCATTTGTGTGTCCGAATAGGTCATTTTGATCGGACGCTCAAGGGGACAGATGTTGACTGTCCCTTTACTA
>JAZOPW010000227.1:0-2913 GCA_045655785.1 Eubacteriales bacterium | reverse complement strand
CAATATCCATCAGGTTGATCGGCTTGGTTCTTCCAAGCTCCTTGCGGACATTAAGATAGCTCTGATAGGTCTCCTCCATCATCGGATCTGCAAACGTGACCCGATCCACGGTGGTCAGGAAGGTGGTATGACGGCAGTGATCCGACCAATAGGTATCGATCATGCGAATCTCGGTAATGGTGGGATCACGCTTCTCCTCATCGCGGAAGTAGCCCTGCAAGAATGCGATGTCATCGGCATCCATTGCAAGTCCCTTTTCACAAAGGAATGCGTTAAGACCCTCCGCATCAAGTGCGGTAAATCCGTTCAGCGTCTCAACCGAATCGGGGATCACAGTCTCCATTGCCAGCGTGCTGACGGACTCCAGGGATGCCTCGCGGCATTCTACGGGGTTGATCACGTATTTCTTGATCTGTACGATCTCCGCATCGGTCATGTTGCCGTAAAGCAGATAGACCTTCGCCGTGCGAACCGTGGGACGCTCACCCTGGGAGAGAATCTGAATACACTGTGCCGCACTGTCTGCGCGCTGGTCAAACTGTCCGGGCAGATACTCAACAGCAAAAACGGTTGCGCCCTTGGAATCAAAGGAATCACTGACCGTGTCAAGCTGAGGCTCGGAAAAGACCTTGTCCTTGCTCGCCTCAAACAATTCAGCACCGATATGCTCGACGTCATAACGGTTCAGCACACGTACCAGCTCCAAGGATTTGATCTGTAACAAATGTCTGATCTCATAACGAAGCGAGTCTGCCTCATGCGCCAGCCCCTGCTTCTTCTCTACATATACTCTGTAAACCATAAAAGATTGAAAATCCTTTCTGAATCCGCGCTTGCCGAACATCGAATCGGCACAACGCTCTTTTATTTTTTCAGCGCCTGCAAGGCACGTGCTCCGATGTCGGAGCGGTGGAATCCGTTTTCAAATTTGACCCTTGATACACGGTCATACGCCTTTTTGATGGCAACGTCAAGCCTGTCGGCAACGGCTGTGACACCGAGAACACGTCCGCCCGCGCTCAAGAGTCTGTCGCCGTCCTTCTTTGCACCCGCAACGTAGATAAAGCCGTCGCCATCATCGGCGGGCAATTCCATCGGGAAGCCCGACTCATACTTGACGGGATAACCCTTGGAGGCTACGATCACACAGCAAGCAGCACCCTTGGAAAAGCGCACGTCGGCATCGGCAAGCGTTCCGTTGGCGGTCGCCATCATCACGTCAAGCAGGTCACTTTCCATGAGTGGCAACACAACCTGTGTCTCGGGATCTCCGAAGCGGCAGTTGTACTCGATGACCTTCGGTCCGTCGGGTGTGATCATCAGCCCGAAATACAGGCATCCGCGGAAGGTTCTGCCCTCGGCATTCATTGCATGCATGGTCGGAAGGAAGATCTTTTCCATACATTCAGCGGCAACGTCATCTGTGTAGTAAGGGTTGGGAGCCACCGTTCCCATGCCGCCTGTATTCAAGCCCTCGTCATGGTCCAGCGCGCGCTTGTGATCCATCGAGGATACCATGGGGCGCACGACGTTTCCGTCGGTAAAGGCAAGCACGGATACCTCGGGACCTGTCAGAAATTCTTCAATGACAACCCGACTGCCGCTCTCACCGAACTGCTTGTCCGCCATCATGGAATGAACCGCCGCCTTGGCTTCCTCGCGCGTTTGCGCAATGATCACGCCCTTGCCAAGTGCCAGACCGTCTGCTTTTACAACGGTGGGAATCGGGGCAACGTCAAGATATGCCAAAGCCAGTGCCATATCCTCAAACACGTCGTAGGATGCTGTGGGAATATTGTATTTTCTCATTAGATTTTTTGAAAAGACCTTACTTCCCTCAATAATGGCAGCCTTTGCCTCGGGGCCAAAGCAAGGAATTCCCTCAGCGTTCAACGCATCGACCGCACCCAGCACCAGCGGATCATCGGGAGCCACAACGGCAAAATCGATCCCCTTCTCTTTTGCAAAGGCAACAATCGCGGGAATATCCTTGGCATCGATATTGACGCACTCGGCATCGGCGGCGATACCACCGTTCCCTGGCAGAGCGTAAATCTCGGCCACATTTTTATTTTCTTTGATCTTTTTGATGATGGCATGTTCTCTTCCGCCACCACCGATCACCATAATTTTCATTACAGTTTTTCCTTTCGTACAAGCTTACTCGTAAAGCGGATACTTAGCGCAAAGAGCCTTTACCTCTTCGGTAATGCGCTCGCGGTTGCCCTCAAAATCAACGGCAACCTCCTTCATCCATCTTGCGATCTTGAGCATTTCTGCCTCTTTGAAGCCGCGCGACGTCACAGCAGGCGTACCAACGCGAATACCGCTGGTCACAAAGGGCTTTTCGGGATCGTTCGGGATCGCGTTTTTGTTTACGGTGATATGCACCTCGTCAAGACGCTTTTCCATATCCTTACCCGTCACACCGAAGGAACGAAGATCAATCAGCATCAGATGGTTGTCGGTATCTCCCGAAACCACACGGAAGCCCTCCTCCTTGAGCGCGTTGCAAAGCGCCTTGGCGTTCAGAATGATCTGCTTTTGATATGCCTTGAATTCGTCGGTCATGGCTTCTCCCAAAGCGACAGCCTTGGCGGCAATGATGTGCATCAGCGGACCGCCCTGTGTTCCGGGGAAGACAGCCTTGTCGATCTGCTTTGCAAGCTCCTCACGGCAAAGGATCAAGCCGCCGCGAGGGCCGCGAAGGGTTTTGTGCGTGGTGGTGGTCACAACGTCGGCGTAAGGAACGGGAGACGGATGGAGTCCTGCCGCAACCAAGCCCGCAATGTGCGCCATATCGACCATATAGTAGGCACCGACCTCGTCCGCGATCTTGCGGATAGCAGCAAAATCAATGGTTCTGGAATATGCGCTGGCACCTGCAATGATCATCTTGGGCTTGCACTCAAG
>JAZOPW010000226.1:0-4680 GCA_045655785.1 Eubacteriales bacterium | reverse complement strand
ACGGAGCCGGTGGAAATGGTACCGGTCCAGTCAACGTCGATAGCGTTGCCATCCTTAACACTGTTGCAAATGTAAACAAAGTAAGGAGTCCAGTCGATCTTGGAAGATACGATAAAGGTATCGGGGCAAGCAGCTACGGTGCTTCCGTTGTAGGAAACGTTCGGAACGCCGCGATCCTCGCAAGCGGAAGGAGCGCCCATGGAGTCTGCGTGCTGGCTGATCAGAACACAGTTTTCGCTCTCGATCAGAGCAATTGCAGCATTCTTTTCCTTTGTCTCGTCATACCAGCTACCGGTAAACTGTACAGCCATGGTAACGTCGGGGCAAACAGACTTTGCGCCAAGGTAGAAGGAGGTGTAACCGGAGATTACTTCTGCGTAGGTGAATGCGCCAACGTAGCCCATCTTGGGAACGATGGTTTCATCTGCTGCCATCATCTCATTGAGCTTGAGACCTGCGGCAACGCCTGCAAGGTATCTGCCTTCATAAATCGAAGCAAATGCATTGTGGAAGTTGGGGAGGTTCTCGGTGTGAGCCATGGTTCCGGTTGCATGGCAGAACTCTACGTCCGGAAATTCCTTTGCAGCCTTGAGCATGTAGGTCTCGTGACCGAAGGAGTCAGCGAAAATAACGTCACAGCCTGCGTCAACGAGGTCAGCAGCTGCTTCATAGCACGCGTTGGACTCAGGGATGTTTCTCTTCATCACAACTTGCTCTTCGGTCAGACCGAGAGAAGCCGCAGCTCTGTTCACTGCTTCGATGAAGTTTTTGTCGTAGGTGGAAGCTTCGTCGTGAAGAAGGATCACACCCAGCTTGAAGTCGTCCTTGCTATCCGAGCAGGATACCATGGATACGCCAAGCATTGCGACCATGATCAGTGCAAGGCTCAGGGAAAGAAGTTTCTTGAACATGATAATGTTCCTCCTAAAAAAATTTTTTTATATTTACAAAAGCCTCAGCTTTTATAAATCAACAGAATTTGACACCCTTTTGGGGGTCCATCGACACGATACGCGCCAAGGATTCCACGCGTACACCGCGGGAGCGGATCAGCTTTCCGCCATTCTGGTACGCCTTTTCGATCACGATGCCCGCGCCCACGACCGTAGCCCCTGCTTGTCCGCACAGATCAAGCAACGCGGCAAGTGCCGAGCCGTTGGCAAGAAAATCGTCGATGATCAGCACGCGGTCATTCTTCGAAAGGTAGCTCTTGGAGACCACCACGTCATGGTCGGTATTATGTGTATAGGAATGCACCTTGGAGGTCCACAGGTTGCCTGCGATGTTGATGGTTTTGGATTTTTTTGCAAACAGGACGGGACAATGAAAAAACTGCGCTGTAATACACGCGATCCCGATCCCACTTGCTTCAATGGTCAAAATCTTGTTTACACCGCAATCCTTGAAGAGCCGATAGAACTCCTCTCCCAGACGACACAAAAAATCCACGTCCATCTGATGATTCAAAAAAGAATCCACCTTCAGAACGTCTCCCGCAAACACCTTCCCCTCTTTGCAAATCTTCTGCTCCAAAAGCTGCATGGAATGCTCCTCCTGTGTCATAATGATTCAAACGTCCGGATAATAATGGCTCATATATAATAAAAAAAGAACCAACTTAATTATATAACATTCCTCGTCAAAAATCAATTGACAAACATTCACAAAACGACGCATTTTAATCGCTTTTTTTGTGCTATTTTGCTCAATTGCTACGAAAAGAAAATGCTTTTATGAAGCGATCGGCGGCGTGTATCAATTTGATCTGCCGCCGAAAGCGGTCTCAAAGTGCGCGTATGAGCTCCTCCACGGAGGACTCGATTCCACGCGCGGTGCAATCCACGCATATATCGGCGTAACGCTCGTAAAGCGGGAGTCGTTCCTCGTAAACCGAGTGCAGGTCGGCGCTCCCCTTAAACACGATGCCGCGTGTGGTAATATTGGACAGTCGCCCGGCAAGCTCCTCATAATCGACCGCCAGATACACGATTCTGCCACTCTTTTGCAGGACGTGCATGGCTTTTTCGGAATAAACCACGCTCCCTCCCGTGGCAATGACGCAATTCTGAAGCTCCAAGGAGGAGACGGTCTCCTCCTCGATCCTCAAAAACGCATCCACGCCATCCGAATCGATGATCTCCTGGAGCAGTCTTCCCGTCTTTTGCTGAATGACGATGTCGGTGTCGGTGAAATGCTTTCCGAGTGCCTTCGCAAGCAGAACGCCCAGCGTACTCTTCCCCGCACCCGACATGCCGATCAGTACGATGTTTTCTTTGTTTGTGATGTTTTCTTTGTTTGTTTGGTTGGGCTTCATAGAATCCTTTCTTTTATAACAGATTAATAACCGCCATGATCAACCAGATCGCAAGGCAGACTCCCGTGGCGGGAGAAAGCATGGCGAAAAAGAAGGTCCTTGGCAGCTGACGCATCGGGATCGGCCGGGTATAGGACGAATCAAGGTTTCGGTTTGCGTAACGGTGGTAGATCTTTCTCGCCTCTCCCACGGCAAACGCGCCGAAAAGCAAAAAGATCACGACAAGGCAGAAAATAAAGATCTCATTGCTTCCCGCATTGACGTAAAATGCCGAAAGATAGGGCTGACCGAACAGGCAGAACAGGTTGTAGCAAAGATGCAGAATCACCGCCGTCAAAAATGACCGCGTGGTGTACATTGCCGCCGCCAGGAGCGCACCGAGCAAGAGGTAGGTGAGAAGCAATGGGAAGGAAAAGTGCAAACAGGCAAAAAAGAGCGCACTCGCCGCGATCGCCACGCCAACTCCGTACCGCTCGTACTCGGCGCACAGAATCGATCGAAAGATCAGCTCCTCGCAAAATGCAGGCAGGACGGCATATGCGAGAATGACGTAGACCGTTTCCGCCACGTTTCCGTTCAGTCTCGCCACAAAGGTATCGTAAAGTGTAAAATTTCCGCTCAACGAAGCGATGCCGCCCGTCAGAATTTCGCACAGCATACCGCCCGTGATCATCACCGCCAGCATACAGACCGAAAACCACAGGTGGTCGGGACGCGGGAGGCGAAGTCTGATGCGTGTCGGGAAGGCTTCCCCGCGCAGCTTGCCGTAAATGACCGCAGGGATCAAAAAGATCAGCACCTGCAACAGCACGACCACGGCGTATTCGTTGTTTCGGTCGGTCAGATGCGTATCGATCAGGCGCGAAAGCAACAGCAAGCACAGCACACTCGCGACCAAAATCGGCGGCATATGCAGGGCTCGCACGCCTGTCGCTTTGGCAGATCGCGGCGTCTTGGTCTCCTCCTCGTCGGTCGGCGCAAGCGATCTCTCCCCCACTCCTCCTCCGATGCGCGCACGCAGCTCCTTTGCCGTCGCACGCACGCGCTGACAGATCTGCTCCCAAAGTCCCCCATCGCGCTTTTTTGCAGGGACGTGGGTTGTTTTTTCGTCCTTTTCCTCTGTCCGACAGTCAAGCACGCGTCTCTCGGTAAAGACGAAGGAGACAGCTTTATCATGCGGCTCGGTCGGGACCCTCTTCACCATCATGGCTTCATAAACAGCACCCACGGTTATCCCCGGATAGGTCTCGAGGAAGCGGTCATAGTAGCCCTTTCCGTAGCCGAGACGTGCGCCTGTTGGGTCAAAGGTCAGCGCGGGCAGGATACAAAGTGCCGCCTTGTCGGGGACGCAGATCGGTGCATCGGCAGGCGGCTCGGGGATCCGATACGCGCCCTCCGTCAGTCTCGCGTCGGGCTTCAACAGATAAAATTGCATGGTATTGGTCTCGGTGTCGCATCTGGGGAACGCCACGGGCTTTCCCATCTGTCGCGACAGTCGCACCAAGGGTAACAGGTTGATCTCACCCGGGAGCGGTGCGTAGATCAGCAGCATGGATGCCCTTTGAAAGAGCGTCGATTTTGCGATACGCTCGACGACGGCGGCATCCTTCCTCTTTTTTTCGTCGGGCGCAAGGGTGCTTCGCTTCTCCTTTAAGATCGCCCGCAAGGTCTGCTTATCCACGTCAGTCCGCCAAAACCGCGCGACGCAGCTCGTCGGCTTTGCTCTGTCCCTTCAACGCGGCGACCAGCGCAAGACCAAACTCGACAGCCACGCCCATTCCTGCGGCTGTGATGACCTTACCGTCGGTCACGACGCGCTCCGACGCAACCTCGGCACCCGTCAGATATTCCTCAAAGCCGGGGAAGCAGATCGCGCGCTTGCCCTCGAGGTATCCGCGCTTTCCCAGCACCATCGGCGCGGCGCAGATGGCGGCAAGGTATGCGTCGTTCGACGACGCCGCCTTGAGTGCCGCCTCGACCGTGCGTGACGCGTCAAGGTTTTTGGTTCCCGGCATGCCGCCCGGAAGAATGACCATCTCGGGCTTGGCGTCACGGTAGAGTGTATCGGGCATGTCCGCCTGCACCGCGATCCCGTGTGAGCCGACGATCATGTCGCCCCCCACGCCCACAGTCGTCACCTGCAGTCCCGCACGACGCAACAAATCCAGCGGCGCCAACGCCTCCACCTCTTCAAATCCGTTTGCTAAAAACATGTAGATCATGGTTTTTCTTTTTTGGGGGAAACTTTTTGGAAAAAGTTTCCCCCAAACCCCTTTCAAAAACTTTTAAAACAATTTTTTATTGCTGAACTTTATACTTTCGTGCGCTTCAAATAAACAATTGCTCTCGCTAGCGGTCAGGGACCA
>JAZOPW010000225.1:0-28686 GCA_045655785.1 Eubacteriales bacterium | reverse complement strand
ATGGCTACAGAAATTTACTATTTCAATAGTGGTAGGGCAATTACCGCAAGTGGCGGATTTTTCGACGAGCCTATAGGCTCAGCGTGTGGAATGCCCCAAGGGGGCTATCGCAAGCCACCAGCACGGCTGGTGGTCATGACTTGTTATCTATCCGAGGGATATGATCAATTGTAAATGCTTTCTGCGCCGATCTTCAAACAAAACAACAAGCGGATCGGTTTTTTACTGCTTGTTTACCCGACTGTTTTTTTACTATGGGTCAACGCGATCAGGATATCTGTGTGATGACGAGATGCGCAGACACGGAGCGTGTGCCGCCTGCAAGAGAGGTAACGGTAAGAGCGGCGGCGTTGCCTGCAGGATTGCGGACTGTAAGAATCGAGTTGACCGCTGTGGTGGTTACCACCGCCATTCCCACGATCTGTGACGTGCCGGTGGCGCGACCTGCAACGGTATAAGCCAGGTCTTCACCGTTCAAGGTGAGGATCAGCTGTCCCGCTTCGGTAACGCTGACCTGAAACAGGATCTGATAGGTGCCAATGGGACCGAGATTGAATGAGGACGGACCGAGACGACCGATATTCGTGTTGGCAATAGGACCGTTTTGCGGAAAGCTGACATCGGTTCCGGGAGCAACTGTCGCTGCATTATCGGGAGGCATCAAGGCATAAAAATCGGCATAGCTCAATACGCCTCCGGGGAGTCCTTGCGGTCCCTGCGGACCTGTTGGACCTGTATCGCCTTGCGGTCCCTGCGGCCCCGTCGCTCCTGCGGGACCTTGAGATCCTGTATCTCCCTTTTGTCCTTGCGCTCCGACAGGACCTGTATCACCTTGTGGACCGACTGGATCTCTCGGCCCCTCCGGACCTTGCGGACCAACAGCACCTCTTGGACCTGCGGGCCCCATCGGGCCGGGGGGACCCATTGGACCGGGAGGACAGAGAATACATGGGTTTTTATCTTTATCATGACAACAGTCATGCGCATCGCAATCGGACGGTTGATCGTTACAGTTGTTTTGGCAGTCATTCTGACAACCGTTTTGACAGTTATTGCAAGAGCGTTCGTTGGTATTTCGTGCAAACGGATTTTGTCTGCTCATAAAATTTCCTCCTTTATAGATTTTGGTGAAGCACCATTACATTATATGTCATTTTTTGGCGGATCGATTCTGTTGGCAATTATGAAAATGCGAATGGTACACGGTGACAATTTTTTTGGGGGTGTATTTTGGTAAGCCCGTGTATGCTTTTATCAGGTGTCCAAGTGTTGACATCGTACCGATGATATGGTATAATGAAGCAACATTCATGAACAACAAAAGGGAGTCATTTTCATGAGGAAATTTATTTTGGGATCCGATGCTGGTCTCAATGGTGCTGATCGGGGACGAGACACGGGCAGGGTACCGTACGGTTTGCGGAACGGCTTCTGTGGACGGGCAGACAGGTGCCAATCATTTTGTATTGGATGCAAACGGCAGACATCAATTTGTGATCAAAAAGTATGAGAACGCGTATTATGAGGAGCAGATCAACAGCGTCCTTTCGATCGATTAAGGGCGTTGGGCTTTTATGAATGAGACTCTTTTCACAGGAAAGAGAACAGGGAGTATTGGAGTGACGTAAAATATAAAAAAGTGAAAAGGGATGGACGAAACAAATCCATCACTCTATACAACGAGAACAAAAAGCGCTTGATTTCATTCGACGAGCTTACGGTGAGATTTGAACGTGTGATCAAATTGGCAACCCAAAGTCGGATCAAGAAGAAATGAGTTTTTGTGAAGGCCAGTGCAATATTTCCTTAAAGATGCCACAAAAAAGTCTTTTGAGAAAAATCCTGCTAAAAGCTTTACAAAAAGGGAAAGCTTTGTAAAAAGGAAAAACTTTGCGAAAAGGAAAAGCTTTGCGAAAAGGAAAAGCTTTGTAAATTTGAAAAACTTTTGTGAAACCGAAAAAATGTTTTGTAAAACCGAAAAAAATGTTTTGTAAAACCGAAAAAAAGGCTTGACAAATGGACAAAATATGTGTATAATATAGGATGTTACAGACCTATGCAACCGGCGGTCTGTGATAGTACACGGAGAAGTACTCAAGGGGCCGAAGAGGCGCCCCTGCTAAGGGTGTAGGCCGGTTATACCGGCGCGAGAGTTCAAATCTCTCCTTCTCCGCCATCCAAGTCCACAACAGCAATGTTGTGGACTTGTTCTTTATCATACGAGTATAATCTAAACAGGAGAAACATATGGCAACGATAGAAAACAGTAAAATTGTAGAAGCTTGTCAAAAAGGCTTTAAGGATTTGGAACTTCAAGATGGCGGTTATTATCCTTCTAAACACGACAAAAAAGTGTTCGAGTTGGTTTCTAAGGAATTTGCTTTAACAGAGGAAGAGGTTATTCGTATATACAATGAATATACCAAGCATGCTGCAGATATTGAAATGGAAAAAATAAAAAAGCTCCCGGTTTCTTTGCGTAAAAAGGTAATACAGAATAAATTTAGCGATATTCTTCGAAACAACCGAGATCTTCCGTATTATAAGCTAGAAGGTGCTCCACAATCAGATTTGGAAGATCCTCTTAAAATATTAAATGACGAATATAAATCTATCATAGAGAAAATTGCCAATGCTGGATGGACAATTCCCCTTAACATAGATTTGCGCAGATTTGGCGATTTAAAAAAAGCTGCAGATGACGAAAATGCTCTAAATCAATTTTTCGAAAACTACTACATTAACAGAGAGTTCAAGTACATTTGCAGAAAAATATCTAAAAGCATCCAAAATGAAGCTCAAAAAAACATTTTCAACGAATGCGTGCTATCATATGAAGCAGGATTGTATTCCACCTGTTTAACTACTCTACTTACTGTGCTAGAAGGATTTATTTCAACCTTTGGAGATAATACAAATGATGTTCGTGTAATGAGAATATGTAAATTCCATGCAGATGAAGAGTTAAGCAAAGGCAAATATATAAAAAATTTGTGTTGGATATCCATGTATCAATACATAGTGATTTTATATCAAAAAAGTGATTTTTCACAGATAGAGCCAGATTCAATAAATCGACATTGGATTCAGCATGGACGGACCGGAAAAGAAGGCGATAAAATTGGATGCCTAAAAGTATTCAATGCACTTTCTACTCTTGTCAGTATAGAGTCAGAACAACAAACCAACGAATAACTTAACAAGGGAAAGGCGGGCGCCTTTCCCTTTATCAATTATTGCTTAATCGTTTCCTTCACCGTATAATCACTCATAAGATTCATATACACCTCAATCTTATCGGGATAAATGAGAACCTTGTTGATATACTGATCGATCACCATACGTCGATTCGCTAATGTACCGTTCTTGAGCTGCTGCTCGGCGGTATGAAAGAGTTTACGGATTTGATCCTCGGAGAAGGTCTCTTGCTTCAATGCCGCCTCTGCTTCATTCAGAGAAAACAATAGCTTTTCCTTGGTCTGTTCCAGCTCAAACAGCTTGTTTTTAAAGGCGGAAGATCCGGTTTCAACCATGAGATTGACCGTGTTGGTAATCTTCCGCTCCACATCACGAAGCTCTGTCTGTAATGCAAGAGTTCGTTCCTTGGCACTCCCGGTCTTCTCGGCTATGTATTCGTTGTACTGCTTTACAAGCTGCGGAATCACATTGGGATTAAAAAGCACCTTTGACAACCGATCCAATACCAATTGCTCCAGCTTGTCCCGATTGATCTCTGGGTTCTTGCAGTACTTGTCTCGTTGGTTGCGTCTTGTGCATTTGTAGGAAACGTACATTGGATGCCCTGGGCGAGGTCTGCGGGAATTTCCTGCATAGGGGCTTCCGCACTCGCCACAGTAGATCTTGCCGCTCAACAAATACTCTTGTTTAGCGGAGAATTTGGCAGCTTTATGCTGACGCTCTTTCATCTTAATTTGCACTCGATCAAAATCCTCGGGAGAGATGATTTGTGGCATCCCTCCGGGGATTCTGATCACAGCTTCGGGATCGTATTTGCCATGGCGGACATACTTACCCTTGGGATTCTTGGTAGCATCTTTCACATAGATGTAATCGCCCTTATACCGCTCATTTCGAAGAATTTCATACAACGAGTTTTTTGCAAACGGAAGTCCGCGACGTGTGCGATATCCCTTTCGATTCAGCTCACTAATGATTTCGGTGTAGGAGTAGCCGTCCAAATACATTCGAAAGATCATACGAACGGCTTCCGCCTCATATTCATTGATCACGTATTTTTGTGTGGAGCGGTCAACCGAATATCCAAGTGCGGGAGGACCGCCTGTGACCTTGCATTCAAGCGCATTCTCCTGCAAACCCTTCCGAACCTCACGAGAGAGGTTCAGAGAATAATATTCATTCATGCCTTCAATAACCGACTCAAGGATTACGCTTTCGGGACTATCTTGTAGATTTTCGAGCACCGAGATCAGCTTGACATTATTCTTTTTCAGAATATTTTTGTAAAATGCCGAGTCATAGCGGTTGCGGGCAAATCTGTCGAGCTTGTGGACGATCACTGCGTCCACTTCTCCTTTGATTGCTGTCGAAATCATTTTTTGAAATTCGGGACGATTGTCCGAGGTGCCCGAAATTCCTTTGTCCGCAAAGGTAGCGAGCAGAACGAAATCGTTCTCGTCGCAATATTTACGGATGGCGCGGATTTGCGCATCGATAGACTCTTCGCGCTGAAGATCACTGGAAAATCTCGCATAAGCAATGGCTCGCTTCATTCTGCTCACCTCCTTTCATGGAAAAATGTAGAAACTCAAGTAGTTATGCGGCTGTTATCTGCTCGGACGAATGCCTGTCTGGTTCCGCGGCTTCCATTATCTGACAAAGCATATTGAGATGCTCTTCGACAGAAAGATTAAGTGCAGAAGATAAAAAAGTTATATTTCGTTCCTGTTTCATCATTTACAGTCTCCTTCTTTTAACATTTTAAAATATCCGAAAGGGTCATTTCGGGTGTTTTTTCATTAAATAATTTCTCGATATCTTTTTTTAAGGTAATACCTTGATATGCACGAACACGATGACTTTGACCGGTGCTTTTATCGCTCATGGTACAAGAGACACAATCAAAATCGCGCTTGAGCATCTGTCCCCAAACATTGTCGTTTAGCTCTTGGCAATCTTTGAGAGTACAATATCGATGGTATGTTTCTTTAATGCGTGCACTGGCAATCTTGGTATCCTTAGACGCTTGTATGTATTCTTGGGCGAATAAGGAAAAACTGTCGTAGGTGCCCGCATATTGTTCTTTGCAGCGAAGCATTTCCGGACTTTCTTTGATCGTGTAATCATCTTTTTCCAACAAACGAAGTCCTTCAATGGCAAATTCAATAACGGATGGGTAGTCCTGAAAGAGACGCTCAGCCAATTTGGGCTCCCATTCTTCTCGTTTTTTTACATTGTTGAACGGGAAGATAATGAGTCTTTCTACCACACTCTGCGCTTCCATTGGATCTGAAATTTTCGGAAGAACATTGCAGGAAAACAGTAAAAGACACCGATTAATAAAGCCAAAAGGATCTTTCATCTTATTGGACACTAGGATTTCATCGTTTCCACAGAGCGCACGAAAGACATCCAAGCGAGACAGGGTTACTCCGGAAACTTCGGCAGAACAGTTAATTCGTCGGTTATGAAGTTGGGCAGTGTGAAATTCGGATGACATCTGTGAAAAAGAGACGGATGCGGTATTTTCAGCTCCAACCAAATAACGAAGCAAATTCATGGTTACAGATTTACCCGTATTAGAAGGACCATAAAATACGAACGCATACTTGAGTGTTCTAATATCACTCAGGGCAAGTCCTATAAATTTTTGAAATTCTGCAAGAGAATTTTTATCGGTGTCAAAAATATCTGTCAAAAATTTTTGAAAAGCCCCCGATTCATCGTATTTGCATTTGAAAGGAACTTTCAAGGCATAGCGAAAATAAAGCGCTTTGCGATCTTTGGTCACTTTATCCTTTTTCCAATTATATGCTACATCAGAAAAATTCAAATAATGACGTCCCTCTCTAAAGCGAGAAGAATCTATGTGCCTTGCGTCTAATATCAACCACTCATAAAGTTCCTGAAGGTTATTTTTGTTGATACGCCCTCGCCATTTTCGATCTACTCTTCTTCTTAATTCGCGTTGGCTTTCACTATCAGTTATTAATTTCCAATAGCCGAATTCTTTTACGTACACATAAAGCTTCTCTTCAACAGAAATAAAATCATACGATTGCATAAGTTCATCAAAAACTTCTTCTACAATATTGAATTTCATTAATTCATCAGCCACTTTATTAAGATCGCCAGCAGTATCTGATGCTTTTTTTGCTTTTTCAGCAACTTTCTGTTTGATTTTTTCGTCTGGTTCCTTTCCTTTAAATACGGAAGGTTCTTCGGTGTTGTTGATCAGATCATAATTATCTTTTGGCATAACTGTAACGGGCGTAACAGGCAAATCCTGTTACCTACACATTGTAGCTATCAATGTGTAGGTGCCCTCTCCTTTTTTGTTTTATCAAGAAAGCGCTTGCTTGTGACTATATTCTAACACATCAAAAAACTCTTGTCGTACACACACCGTGTACCACGAAAATTATTCTTAAATAAATCGAATTTATTATCAGTTTTCGGGAAATACATTCTTTGAAAACAAAAAAGAATCATCTTAAATGGTTTTTCATTTAGGATGATTCCTTTTATTTTTCAGTATTTAATTTATAGATTTATTTATTTGGTTGGTAGTAGACAAAAAGGTTTTTGCGTATTCATTATTCATACGTATACACATACATAGTAGTTCTTGTCCTACCATTCGACTTTCTTCTACAGATAAATCTGTTTTGAAAACATTAAACAAATACCCTAAAGCGATATAATAATCTGCAATTTCATGTAAATCCGGATCTCCAACATTTTTTAGATATACAAGATTTGACATGATATCGGGACGCATCTCTTCAAAAAGCTCCTTTTTCCCTTTTTCCCAAGCTTTATCAATTTCATCGTCATAATTTCTCATGTATAACTTGTGATATATATCGTCTGCGGTTGCTTTGAAAAATGATTCGTTCAAATCAAATGGAGATGTCGAGAGATGGGACATTCCTATCAAAATGTACATCGGCCACCATAGACTATTGACACATGCGTCATAGACACCTTCCTCTATTGCTTTTTGATATAGTGTTGTATATTGTTCTATCATGGCTGCATCGGGGCTCTCACTTGAATAGCACAAATCCTCTGCTACTTTACAATGTAAATCGAACGCTTTTTTAAAATGTTTGTTTTCCATAGAGATTTCGGACGATATAATGGGTAATATGCGTTCAAGAATTATTGCCATATTATTGGGGTCGGTTACCATGATATCTTTTTCAATGTGAACTTTTGAAAAATCCCCACGCATCAACCGAGAAACGGTTAAATTATAATGCTTTGCTATTGCATGCAATTCATCGCGGTTGGGAATTCGCTTGCCGGTTTCATAATTACAAATAGCAGCTTTGGAAACTCCGATCGAAAGAGCCAATTCTTCTTGTGTTTCTCCATGAATATTACGCAATGTCGCAATATTAATACCTACACGGTAATATTCTTTTTCAGGAAAAGATCTTCTTTCTTTTTTCTCTCTTTTAATTTTTTTATCTTTCATTTACAATAGCAATCAATTGCGCTCCTAAAAGTAATTATCACAATATATGATCTATGTGACAATTTATTATACCATAAAACACGCCTTTTGTTAATCCCCAAAATGAAGATTCTTCAAAATAATTGTTTTTTTAACAGTTTTTAAGAGATTCTTTCCACAGATCACTTCAATTCAAGAGAGCTAGCCTTTCCTTTATGGCATGGTATGGCGCAGATTTGGAAATCTCCGTTACATCCGTTACCTCTGTTACGCGATATTCTCATAGTGATAAATCAATTAAAAACAGATCGATTTCTTCGAATCTCTTCTTGCAAAATTCAAGTTGCTCATCCGTCAAACCTACAAAATTTCCCTCATCTACCGGTGCCCGACAGAGAATGAACGTTCCAACCACTATGTCGTATATGGTTCCGATTCCGTCTCTCAAGGCACGATTAAAAGTAAGCTCTCTCAACTTACCCTCTTCGTTACAAATCAGAGCAATTTCTTCGTCTTCAAAGGGATAGATGACTTGGATATATCCACTTACGATCTTTTGCATGGATTCCAATCCTCTATCAATATCCCTCTCATACGGCGGTTTCAACGGTTCAACAATTAACACTCTCATATCTGTTTTACTCTCCTATAAAACGTACTTGGCTTCATGTCCAGTTGTTTCATTGCCTGAACTGCTGTGATTTTGCCCGCTCTCCATTGTGCCACAACCGAGACAAGCTCTGCGCGTTCAATGGGTTTACGCCCTTTATAGATTCCATTCGCCTTGGCTATAGCGATGCCTTCTTTTTGGCGTTGCAAAATATATTCTCGCTCCAGCTCGGCGACTGCTCCGAAGACAGTAAGCATGAATTTGCCCGTAGGGGTTGCCGTGTCAATGGCTTCTTTGTTTGATTTGAATTCCACGTTCTTTGCCAAGAGTTGTTCGACGAGAGATAGAAGATCACGAGTATTTCTCGCAAATCGGCTGATTGATTCGACGATCACCGTGTCCCCTTCACGTACAAAGCTCATCATACGTTTAAGCTCCGGACGGTCGGGGTTCTTTCCGCTCATACGGTCAATGAAGATTTGTTCCACCTTCAGTTCCTTCATCAGTACTTCTTGGCGCGCTGTGTTCTGATCGGTAGAGGAAATTCTGATATATCCAATTATCATAGTTTTTATATTCCTTTCTTTTGATTCCCAATAGGGTTAACCTTGTCGGTGACATGTTCCAAAAAGCCGAATCCGACTCTATTGATACAGACGCTTACTCTCTCTCAAGGGTGTACCCTATTGGTGTATTTGTTACGGATTGTTGTTCTTGTGTTTTGCTTTATATTCTCGATATTCGTCTGCAAAAATTTCGAGAAGTGTAACGATGACGGGGGCATAAAGGATGCAAAACAGCTTACTTCTTGCTTTGATAAGATCCAACTTCGTCCGCCAATATTTTCTTCTTTTTTTGTCGTCTTTGTCAGTACGCGAACTCATAAATGTACTCCTCGATTTCCTCCGGTGTAAAGCCTTCTTTTAGCAGTTCATCGACTACACCAATTGACACCCCTTGGTATGCCGCAATCGATTTCAATGCATCAATATAGGCATCCCGCTCACTCCCCGTTGTGTTCCCGAAGGATAGACCATAGGATGCATATCCATCATACTCCCACCAGCCCTTGGATTTGTAGTAGCTATAATGAAAGTGATGCCGTTCGATCTTTCCATCGGGACGAATCTTAAGAATCTCACCCTCCTCAATCGGGATCTCCTCATAGTCTCCAATCTTCAACGCATCAAAGAGTTTGGTATCCACCAACGCCTTGTAGAGAATCGGCTCGGTGCTGGCATAGACGTAGAGCTTTTGCTTTGGAAAATGCAGGATCGAGAGCGGTGAATCACCTTTAACGAGATAGACGTTGTTCCGATCATCCAAGATTGAAAACGAAAAGCTCCCCTTGACTTGCTCCGCCATGTATTTGATACTGTCGATATTAAAGACCTTTCGACTCTCGATCAACTGTACCGCAATGAAGGAATCGGTCTTGATTTTGGTCTTGGGAAGATTCAGTTCTTTTCTCAAATCCTCGTCGTTCAATAGCACACCATTATGAGCAAGCGCAAAGCGGACGCCTTTTGCCTTTCCGTAGAACGGATGGTTGTTGAAGTTCTTTTTCTCGTCCCCTTGTGTCGAATGCCTTGTATGACCGATCAATGCGGGAACATCATCGGGATGCTTGAAATCCAAAGCATACGCCGATTTCGCCTCCTTTTGAATGTTGATACCGCCCGGTCTACAAAAAGCAATCCCCGTAGCGTCAATCCCTCTGACCGCAGATTGCTCGGCAAGAGAATTGGTAAGGTCGGACAAGCCCTTGGTGCTTTTCCCACTGTAATCCGAAAATCCAAACAATCCGCACATCTTACATGCCCTCACTTTCATCAGTGATTTCACACACAGGCTCGTTGACGTAGAGCTGCTTCAATTTGAGATAATTGATCAGCTCCGAGCGGTTCTCTTTGTCAATACGAAGAACAAAATCGCTCCAAGAGAGGTTCTCCATTTCCTCGTCCGTCAGGACAATGGCAGCGTTGCAGATCTCGGATACCAACTGCAAGGTTGCAATGAATGTCTCATAGCGAAGTGTGCCTCTGAACAGACGAAACTCAATGGTTTCGTAGTTCTCCAAATTGACGGCAACGTACCTCCCCATGCGTTTGTCCTTGGCTTTCTTGAAGGTTTCTTTGGTTGTTGGGGAGATGGTCGCATATCTTGCCGCCCAACGTTCCAAAGCATCAGCATGACGGCGAGAGAAGCGGACAAGCTCATTCCAATGCTTTTCAACGAAGAAGACCACACGGCCGATGGCGGCATCCTGCGTATAGGAATCCTCGCCAAAGGCATAGCGACTACAATGGATATGAAAGCCACAGGTTGAGGTATTATGGGACGCGTAGCGCATCTCCAATGCCGTCTCAAAGACCTCCTTCCAGTTCATCTTGGACGTGTGGTATTCCAAGGTCATGGGATGGCTGACGATCTCAAAACCGTCGTGGATGCTTCCGTCATGCTTGCAATAGACGTGATCCTTGGAGAAATTTGCAACGTCGAGAATCTTTTCGGCGTTCTCGTCCAATTCACCCCCCTTGTCGACCTCCAATTCCACGCCCATGTAGAGATCATTTTCCGTGCCGTAGAAGATGGGTTCAGGCTTGTAGTTGTACGAATGGATCGGACGCTCCCGAAGCTTTTGATAGCAGCTTGCGCAATAGGGGTAGTCCGAGTCATCGTCGTAATAGGCATCGTTGGTTGGGATCAGACACCCGCAGTCCTCGCAGGTGGTGTAGCGATCCTCGTAGCAACGGGTGCAAAGGATCAGCGAATCGTTGCCCTCTGCGTTGTCTCGCAAAATCCGTGTAGAGCAACAGTCACAAAGGACGGTCAGATCGTCAAGGCAATCCTCGCAATAGAGGTGTCCCTCAAATTCATGGGCTTCGTCGGCGGTTAACTTCGCGCCGCATTCCGAGCAGACATGGGTGGCTTCTTGGGTGACTTCCGTGGTAATTTCTTGATTTTGTTCGTAGGTGTTTTCGTTCATGGTTTTATCCTCCTGAAAGTTTTATTTTGGTTTCCTACAAGACGATAATATATAAACAAAAAAATAAGGCTTGCGATGGCAAAACAAACCAAAAAGGTCTGTTTCAAACCAACGCAAACCAAAAAATAAAACGAAAGGAGCGGATATGATGTACGAAAATATCCCCGAAATAATGACGTTAAAGGAGTGCCAACAGATACTCAAGGTTGGCAAAAACACCATGCTGGAGCTGTTGCACACAAGACAGATTGAGGGATTTAAGATTGGGAGTAGGTGGAAAATACCCAAGGAGAGTGTGGTGGCTCATATAGAAAATCATTGATATAAAAAACGCTTTGGGGGTGACTACTGAAATCACCCCCAAAGCGGTTTGCGATTATCATTTAAAAATAATAATTTGAACACCATTCCCCTTTTGGTTAGTGTATGTATATTACCAAATTGTAGGGATATCATTTACATAATGCCAGTATCGTCCTTTTCCTATTGGTTTCGTTTCAGCATAACAGTAAATTGGAGCGAAGGTGTTTCCGCCGGTTCTTAGATTCTCTTCCTCACATTCCGTTCCAGCGTAATATACAACAAGATTATCACAATCATATAATGCAGAAATCGCCGATATATCACCTAAAATAGTTATACTTGAAAGATTTTCGCAATATCTAAATGCATATCCGTCAACGCCGGTTACATTGGCTGGTATAACTATGCTGCTTATTTTTTTACAATTTGCAAAGGCGTATGTTTTAATAGTTTTTATGTTACTTCCAATTGTAATTTTTTCTAGGTTGTCACAACTGTTAAATAAATATTCATCAATACATGTTAATCCATTGCCGATTACAACACTAACAAGGCTATCGCAGTTATTAAATGCTTCCTTGCCTATGCTAGTTACTGAATCAGGAATTATGACGTGGGTTAACTTTTTACAATTGAAAAAGGCTCGCCAACCAATACTGGTGATGTTTTGAGGAATTATTATTGTTTCTAGGCTAGTACAATTATAAAACAAGTGAGAACCAATACTTACTAATTGATTCGGTATATTGATGGTGGATAATGCATAACACTCGTAAAATGCATAGTCTCCTATTTTTGTAACAGTATTTGGAATAGAAATGCTACTTAACTTAGCGCAATACTTAAAAGCACTATCTGTAATAGATGTTACGCCATCCCTCAGAATAACAGTTGAAATTTCTTCACGGTAAGAAGGAGACCAAGGGTTAGATGTCATATCGCCCGTGCCGGTAATAATGAGTGTTTTTGTACTTCCGTAATATTCCCAACTAAGATTTTCACCGCATGTTCCTTTTGCTGTAATACTACATACAGGATATTTTTCAAGTTCATCCATTGCCTGTGTCTTGATATTTTCTACATCATTAACGGTGCAAGTTGCTAATAATGCTGAATATTCTTTATATAATGACAGAACAGACTGCGCATGGGATTCATTAATATCGCCCCCATTCGCTAATAGTTCGTTATAATGCGAAGCATAAGCAGATCCGATAGTAGATAATGCATCTGTTCTCAAAGCCCAAAGATCAATATCATGACCGAAATTACATTGAGAGCAATTATTCAAATCAGGACACTCATAAGAGGATTCATATTCATCAATTTGTTCCAATACGGAATTAAGTAAGGCAACTGCTTGTTTATAAGAATGAATGTCTGACTGAACAAAGCTGCTTGGCAATTTTTCAAATTCTGTTTGGATTAATCTCAGGGATTCAAAGTCGGTATGCGTAAATTTGGGTATAAAAGTCTTGTTCTCAGCTTCGACAGTTGCACGATAAGTTCGAGTGGTCGAAATTTTATTTCCGTTAATATCCATCCAATATGCAAATATAACACCATCACTGTTTCTTTCGGGGGCAGTAATCTCAACCGTTTCCCCCTTTAAATACAACCCATGTTGACAGAGGTCGGAGGATATATATCCCTCGCCGCCTACTGTAATCTGATAATAATCAGCGGTAGCAAGTCTGTCGATTTTGTAATTAAAATATGTTTGCGCTGATGCACCGTAGGAAAGCATCTCGGCAAGTAACACTTTCAAATTTTCATCGTTCGTTGCAGTTCCGGTCTTTCCAAGCTTCGTATATACATAGTCAAGGATACTGTATTTTTCCACCTCGCTGTAATATGCCTTTCCGTCAACAAGCAGATAGGCTCTTGCATAGATTGCGTCGGTCATTTGTTTAGCGGCAAGTTTTTTATAATCGAAAATATAATATTTCTGTCCGTTGATCGTTTGTGTATCGGTAGAAACGATACTGCTCGCTTCAGTTCCTTTTTCATAAATACTTTGCGGTACCGTCCAAAAAAGCATTCGAAAATCATCTCCCAACAATGTTGCGTCAACACCGTCAATCTTGACCGCATATTTGATGTAGATAGAATCCGAAAAGGACAAATTGAATTTGTCAATACTCAAAGTTGGTTCAGTTGAAGTACCTGTTGCAAAAATTGTTATAGTTCCAATCAGGGGGACTAAAATCAACAGAGTTAATAAATATAAAAATTTTTTGTTTTTCATTTTCCTTAATCTCCTTTTTAATGTTGGGAACAGTCGGTGTATTTTGAGAGAATCATAATACACCGACTGTTTGTTTTTTGAGCAGTCAAGTCCACTCGCCTTGATTTTCATCCCCACCCGATGTGGTGAGAACATCCTCGTTAGAAAGCTCCAAAACACAAACTTGGGGATTTTCATAACGCTTTTTCATATAAAGTCGCCTCCTTCCAATTGATGAATTAAACATATAATTTCTTATAGTTTTTTGATTTTTACGTTTTTAAGTATTTCACCAGCCTTGATAAATGTTTTTAAGATTGTAAGAGCCGCGCTTTCGCTACAGGCTTTAATCGTTTTATTAGAAATTGTACCCGAATTGGGATATTCTTTTCTGGCATGAGTATAGCTTACGTAATATTTGTTTTCACCTTTCTTGTTGCTCATATATTTCTCCTATCAGTAAGAATTGATTTTTTATAATAATCAAAGGCACTAGCATAAAGCCAATACTTCATCCTGAATTGATAATCTGCCTGATACGCCGATCGGAATATCCGAATTTTTGAGATAATTCACGGATGTTCTGACCGTTATAATTCTTCTTGATATAGGAATAAATGTATTCTTTCTTATACAGCTTTTGTGGAAATTGGATCTGTTGCCCCTTGAAAAGACCATGTATCTTTACCGCATTTTCTGCTCCGACCGCATTTGCAATCTCAAAGTAAATATCTGCAAAATCTTGTGCATCCATAAAATTATCCTCCTTCTTTTGAATATAATTATATTTTAAACTTTTTTCATTGAAATTGCCATTCGTAGATTTCCTTGAAATTTTCAATCCGTTTTTCCAAAGAACGCCGCCATGCTTCGCAGATTGGAAACATGGCGGCGTTGCTGTTAATACTCATCACTAAATAGCATGGTTGAGTGTGTTTCATCATTGATAACATAGATCTTCGCCTCGACGAGCGGAAAGATCGGTGCTAACTGATATTCTTTTTTGTACGGTGGACATTCTTGCTTATGCACGATTTTTTGCAGTCCATCTGCTTTTGACAGTTGGAAAATCTGCAGATAATCCGCCTCAACCGAAATGCTATCCGCACATTGCCATAGGAATATTTGCAAATCGAGAGGAACCGCTCGCATCACATTCGCGGTTACGTATCTTTGGTTTGGAAACATAAAAACTCCTCCTTTCTGTTTCGGAGGGATAATATATAATTTAAAAAAGCCGAAAAACATTATGAAAGATAGGGACTAATGCGCCGTTCTTTAAATGTGAAGCTCCTCACATAAGAGCATGTTTGCGTGTATTTCATCGTTGATTACATAAAGTTTCACTGTGATTTTATGTCCAACAGTAACAGATATTCCTTGCGGTAGTCCAGACATTCCTGTGTGTGTACGATTCTCAGCCGACCACTCTTGGTGGATAGTTCAAATGCCAATAAATAGTCTGGCGGAAAAGGTAGTGCGGCAATGCAATGTCATAAAAATAATAGAACGGCAAGCGGAATCTTTCGACTCGCCGCCGTTACATAGCGTTTGGATGGGAACATGTGTACCTCCTATGATTGTGATTTCATAGGTATGGTGTATAAATGTTTTTTGATTATCTGCAATTTTTTAGTGTGAGTTTTTGTCAAAAAAACATTGACAAAATAAACTTTTTAATTTATAATATAAATTAGAATTTTTATGTTTGGATGGTAATGTTTTATGACTATTTCTGAGCAAATAAAAGTATTATGTGTTCGGTCTAATATAAGCGTAGCGGAGCTAGCCAGGAGAATTGGAACTTCACCGCAAGCATTTAACGCTAAATTAAAAAGAGAAAGTTTTACTATTGAGGAATTGGAAATAATTGCGGATGCTGTCAATGCCAAATTTATGAGAGCATTTGAATTAACTTCAGGTGATACAGTATGAAAAAACAACTTGAAAGAAATATTCAAATTCCTCAAAACATTATCTTATTTAACAGTTCTATTCCACAAATTGGATATATATCAAGAACAAGTACTCTCGGTAAAGAGTTTGACATGGTAAATAAATATATAGAGTTTTTGATAAAAAAATATTCGAAATGTAAATCTAAGAAAGCTGCTATATTTATCGAACCTCAAATTGATACCGGGTATCCAGATATCGTGATTGTAGAATTTTATTCCGTTCCAAATTTGTCATGGGATAAAACAAGGAATAGTTTAACTACTACAGATTTTAAAATATTATTTTACATACAGAAACAAAAAAAATCTTCGACAAAACAAATCAGCGATATACTAGGTTTTCCAACTGATGTTGTGCGAAAATCACTTTTAAGATTATTTAATTGCGGATTGATTTATTTGTCTGATGATAAAAATAATGCAAGCAATGTTGACTTTAGAAGGTATTGTAGAATAAATAAAATTATTGCGATCGAAGCAAAAATAGACAAATGGAATGAAGCCATACGACAAGCAAACAATAATATTTGGTTTTCTACAGAATCATATATTTTATTAAATAAAGATTCGTGCTCATCAACCATTATCGATACATGTAGTAGTGATGGATTGGGCATTATTCTAGTGAATGGAAAAATTAAGACAACTCTTGCTAGCACAAAAAGATGTATTCCTGTTTCATACGCTTCCATTCAGTTTAATGAGTGGATTTTACGATGGATACATACAGAGGAGACGGATATATGAACATATCAGAGTTAAAAGCGAACTATACTTCTATCAACAAAATAAAAAAAGGTGGGCAAAAAATTGTTTATTCAGCTATAGATTCCAGTGGACAAACAGTAGCTTTGAAAATAATTGGAAACGCTACGGATCCTAGAGTTTTGCAAGAGATTGCAATTCTTAGACAATTGAATCTGAATAATGTTCCCAAAATCATTGACAGCGGTATTGTAACGGATGAAACGGTTAACGAAGATGCCCTTTATATCGTAGAGGAATATATCTCCGGCACATCGTTACGAGATTGGTTAAACAAAGGAAACAAAGCTGATTTGTCTTTTGCTTTCAAAATTCTTGAAACCTTGCTGTGTATTGAAATCGAACTCGAAAAAAACAATATTTTACACCGCGATATCAATCCTAACAACATTATTTTGGGAGCAAATGGAATGGTTTACCTTATTGATTTTGGCCTTGCCAAAAAAATTGGTGGAACCTCTATAACGCAAACAGGGGCGTTACACGGTCCGTTTACTCCTGGATATGCTCCTCATGAACAATTCGCAAACATCAAACTCTCGCAAGATGTTCGTACAGATTTGTTTCAAATAGGGGTTACAACATACGAATGTTGTGCCGGGAAAAATCCATTTGTAAAACCTAATGAAACGATTTATCAGATTATGACACGAACTATGTCACTAATACCAACATCATTGGTTTTACAGGGAGATACTAAGGGAATGTTTGCTCAATTTGTTAATATGCTTATGGCAAAAAATCAATCTCAACGCCCCGATACTGCCGCAGATGCATTGCGCTATTTATCGGCTATCCGAGCCACCCTTGAACTGGAGGATTAACTAATGGAATTGTATTTACAACTAGGTCATGGAATGCAAGCGTTATCCCAGGAATTAATAAAATCTTGGGGAAAAGGGAGTGTAATTATCAGCCCCGTAAATCTTCAACAAGATAAACTTGTTAGTTTTGCGAACAAAATCCATGCATGTGGAGGACGGGTTCTCTTTGATCCTCAAATGTTCTATCCTAAAGAGGGTCACATAAAATTGCAAGCATATGACTACTGGCCATCAAGCGGTGTATCTATAACCTCTCAAAACGGATATGAAACAATTAACCGAGAATTGTTAAGAATTAACAATGAAATTAACAGCTCGCACATAATTCTTCCCGGTATAGAAATGCAAGAGAATCAATTTAATTATGGACTCAATTGCATGAATCAATCGGCAGCATATCTTTCTCAAAAAACAGACAAACCGCTTCTTGCAACACTATGCTTATATCCAGAAACCATTAGAAATCCCATTGCAATTGAGGGCTTAGTGGAACAACTCAAGATAATTCCCGTAGATGGGTATTATATTATTCCTCATCCTTCCAATAACGAGTATATTGTTTCTGATCCCAGTTGGGTGATAGGCGCTTTGAAATTGTTCACATGCTTAAAACTTGCAAAAAAGCAAGTGATTGTGGGATACTCCAATCATCAAGGTTTGCTTTATTCATTAGCCAATGTAGACGGCATTGCATCTGGCACATATATGAATACACGATCTTTTGTTCCTGCAAAATTCAAATCGCCCAAAGATGACGATATCAAGCACAAGAGCACGTGGTATTATCTCCCTACGGCATTTAGTGAATATAAAGCTACATTGCTCGATGTTGCTATGCAACGAGGATATCTTGACGCTTTTCTACCGCAAGGGGAATTTCAAAATCCATACTCTGAAATGTTATTCAAAGGCGCAGTTCCTTCAAGTACGAACTATAACGAAACGAACTCCTTTAAACATTATCTCCATTGCTTAAAAGTCCAATGTGATATGTTGTCGTTGAAATCATATCAAGAAACATATGATACGTATGAATTTATGCTCAACACTGCCGAAAATCATATTCGAGAGTTCAAAAAACGTGGTATGAGTGGACAAAATAGAGATTTTGCCCCAGCTGTAGAAGCAAACAGAGTAGCAATGTGCGCAAATGATGAAGACTATGGTTTTAAACTACGTCTTGATTGGAATCTTTCTTGATGTTAACGGTGCCATCACATAACACGAATACTAACGCAGAGCTAACTTGTATTGAAGTACTGCTAGGCTAGTGACACACAACGAAATATTTAAGACTACTAATCATCTGAGTTTAGGTACAGTTACAACTATGATGCATATACGAAATAATAAGGAGAAAGATGGCAGTTTACGTTACTACAGATCTTCACGGAATTTCGATTAAAAAATTCAAGCAACTATTGAAAATTATTGGATTTTCTCCAAGTGATTGGCTATACATCTTAGGAGATGTCATTGATCGAAATAATGATGGCGGTATAGCTATATTGTTGTGGCTTCTTGAGCAACCGAATGTTCAATTGATAAGGGGAAATCACGAACAAATGATGATCTCTTGCACTTGGGTTTTTGAGTCAATAACAGAGCGCTCGCTATCCAATGTATCCGCAAAAGATTTAGATAATCTAAATTGTTGGTTAGCTAACGGAGCAATTCCCACACTTGGCGAAGTAAAACGCTTACTGCATACATCACCCGAAATAGTTGAGGACATGGTAGCGTATTTACGTGATACGCCCCTATGTGAAAGTGTTGAAATAAACGGAAAATCTTTTCTTCTTTGCCATTCAGGATTTCGTAATTTCGATAAAAATAAAAAACTGTCTGATTATTCGGAAAATGACCTCCTTTGGAATCGTCCCCAAAAAGAGGATCGATATTTTGATAACATATTAACGGTTTTCGGACACACCCCTACATATTTCTATGGCGCTCAAGGCAAAGCATTTCATACGGATACTTGGATTGATATAGATGTAGGTGCATCCGGAGGAGCTACACCTATGTTTCTGCGGCTTGATGATATGAAAGAATTTTATTTTGATAATAAGGAATTTTTAACATAAGGAAAAGATGCTTTGGAGAAATGAAAATTGTTAAAATATAGGGGATGCTAATATGTTGATTCAAACGTAATGTATATGGTTGTGTACATAACACAATTTGCTCCTTCTCCGCCAAAGAAAGGTCCTGAAATCGCAAGATTTCAGGACTTTTTATCTTGAAGAAC
Source organism: Eubacteriales bacterium (assembly GCA_045655785.1). GTDB lineage: Bacteria > Bacillota > Clostridia > Oscillospirales > CAG-272 > UMGS1865. The sequence goes on along the minus strand of JAZOPW010000225.1, from coordinate 9,099 downwards.
AATTTTTTGATTCATCAAGCCCCAAAAGAATATAGCCGTTATTCCTTTATAAAAGCATTCCAATGATAAAAATTCCCCTTTCCTCTTGAAAAAAACCAAATTCTGTGATATAATAACGAAGTTAAGACAACAAATCCTCGGGAGGTGGGCCTATGACAATCGGATATGCAATTACCTTGGCGTTTGCCGTGGGCTTAGCTGTTGCCTACTTTGCCATCGTTAAGATACGAGAATTTTGGCTCTCGCTGCTTTACGTTTGCGTGGCGGTAGTCAATCTCGGATACCTTCTGCTTTCTATGGCAAGGACCGTAGAGTTTGCCATCTTCGCAAACAACGTGGCGTATCTCGGTAGCGTATTTCTCTCCATGTGTATGCTTCTCACCATTGTCAAGCTCTGCGGATTTGAGATCAAGAAGGCACACGTCGTCATTTGCATAACGCTTGGATCGGTCATGTTCGCCATCATTGCAACCGTGGGCATCCTGCCTTGGTATTACAAGGAAGTGTCCCTTACGTTTATTAACGGATCTGCAAAGCTCGTAAAGGTATACGGACCCCTGCACAATGCCTATCTTGTTTATCTGCTCGGCTATTTTGCTGCAATGATCGTTACCATTATCCATTCGATCAGAAGAAAAAAGCACAGTTCCTATAAGTTCGCAGGACTGATCGCCGCCGTTGTTTGCGGAAACATCCTCGTTTGGCTGATCGAGAAATTCATCAATTGGGAATTTGAATTTCTCTCCGTGACCTACATCATCTCCGAGCTGATGTTCCTCTTCCTCTATTGGATGATGCAGGACTACGTTCACGTAAACGATATTCCGAAATATACGCTTGCCCAAAAAGAGCAGCTCGGTGTGGATATTGCCACGATGCCGATGGAAACGAAGATTGGAAAGGTTCTGCTTTTTGTAAGGGACGGGGAGATGCTTGCCGCGAGAGAGCGAGAGATCCTTGAGTTGATTCTGCAAAATAAGAGGCGAAAAGAGATTGCAGACGAATTGCATCTGTCGGAAAACACCATCAAAACCTATACGCGAACGCTTTACAACAAGCTTGGCGTCAGCTCGCGCGAGGAGCTTTATGCATTCCTCTTGAAATAACAATTTTAGACGGTGGATTGAGGTCTACCGTCTTTTTTTTGCGTTCCAAAAGGCTTTCACCCCTTTTTCACCCCTGATTTTTTAATTTTCACCCCTTTAGGGTGTACCGAGATGATATATATTATAGTATAATGTACCCAAGATAGAATGAGGACTGTCGAATCAACTCAAGAGGAGGTGGTGAAGTATGACCGACAAGCGAATTCTATTTGGCAAGTTTGAGTTCCCCAGAATACATGGACTCGAATATCTCTTGGACGAGGAAAAGCCCGATACCAACTATCTATTCATCAACGAACCGCACGATCGGTTTTCGATGTATTTTGAAGAAGGCTTTCCGAGGTTCACCGTTCCCGAGCATTCGGACAGAGAGTATTGCCTGTTCGAAATCAAGCGACAGGAAAGAAGGATCAGCTTTTTCTGCCCCGAAAGGAAAAGGAATCTCAACTCAGTGGTATGGTACTTCTTTGTAGAGCTGTTCGACGCCAACGGCGTGGCGCACGAGCTGCCCGGGCAGGTTCGGGTCAGCTCCCGTGATGAGATTTTCTCACCGATGCGTGAAAGACCGAAATTTATCGACGTTCTTGAGCAGATCAGGCTGAATGAAGAAACAGGAATTGCCTGACCGTCTTATTTGAAAGGAGTAAAATTATGAAGACAACAAAGCAATTGAGCAAACTTTGTATGCTATTATTGGTAGCACTCACGATGATTGGCATGTTGATGTTCCCCGCAGCGGCAGACACATCGCCCGTTACTTCCGTCACGGTGGACAAAGACAAGATTCTGAATGCGACCACCCCCTATCTGCTGGATACGGGCGGGGGATATATTGTAGACGATGGAACACAGCTTGGATCCTTCTCTTGGGTGGCTCAGTTTGACGTTGACACGGGCACACTGACCCTGAGGGATTACTATGGCGGTGCCATCTCCACGAGTGCCGTAGGGGATCTGACGGTCAAGCTGATGAACGCAAATACCATCCAACACAAATACTGTGGCATCAGCCTCTATGGCGGAGAGTTGACGATCACCGCCGACAGTGCGGCAACGCTGGAGATCGAAAGTCTCCCTGCCACCGACCATTCCGATGAGTCTGCCCACTACGTCGGCATCTCCAACAACTTTGATGGCTCCTATGCGTCTGCCCCGAAATCGGGTGACAGCGTAAGCATTATGGGAAAGGCTGCGGTTTCAATTGAATCGACCAAAACCTACACCACCGGCGGAGCCTACGGGATCGGTGCCTATGGTATGATCTCGGTTTTGGGCAATGCAAGCCTGACAATCGAGGCAAACAACGTATATTCCAGCTCGGCGGCTGCCGTTTATTCTCTTGACAGCACGATCGTGATCAACACCACGGGTGATGTTTCGATCGCGGTTTGCGGTAAATCCGGCTACGAGCTCGGTGAAAACATCTTCCGCGCGTCGGATATGCAGCTCGGTGCGGTTGGTAATATGACGCTGGATTGGACCTACCCCAATTTTGACGAAGAATGCGAGATCAAATACAGCGACGGTCTGACCGACGGCAACTATAAGATCGGCACACTCCCCGACGATATGACCAGCAAGACCTATGCCTATAAGTTCCCCGTCACCGTCACGGGCGGTGTGGCAAAGGTGGACGGCGTGGAGGTTACCTCTGCGAGCAAGGGAGAGATTGTGACGGTCGAAGCCGACGCTCCCGAGGCGGGGATGACCTTTATGCAGTGGGGCGCCACCGTGGGCGAGGTGACCTTTGCCGACGCAACGGAGAGCACCACCACCTTCACGATGACCGGCGGCGCGGTTGAGCTGGAGTCCACCTACGAGCCGCTCTACGGGATCACCGTCAACCATGGCACGGCAAACGTGAGCACGGCACCTGCAGGAACGATCGTGACCATCACGGCAGATGAGGCCGAGGCAGGCTATCAGTTTGCTGGCTGGACGGTCCCGGCAGGCGGTGTGGCATTGACGGATGCTTCCGCTCTGACCACCTCCTTCCTCGTGGAATACAGCAACGTCACCGTTACGGCAACCTATGCACCGATCGAATATAGCGTGACCGTGACCGACGGCACGGCATCGATCGAGGAGACCGATATCTCCGTAGCAACGATCGAGGACACCGTGACCATCACGGCAAACGATCCCGCCACGGGCTACGTTTTTAAAGAGTGGCAGATCAGTATGGGCAGCTGTACGATTGCCGATGCCACTGCCGCAACCACGACCTTTAGCGGCCTTTCCTCCGACGTGACGATCGTTGCCGTCTACGAAAAGGCAACCTTTACGGTTGCCACCGAGTACGCCTCGGCAACCAAGGACGGAACCCCCGTGACCTCGGCACAGATCGGCGACGTATTCACGATCACCGCGGAGGAGCGCGCAGGCGCAACCTTCAACGGATGGAATGTCAACGGCGGCTCGGTTGCGGGCGTCGACAGCACCACCACCTTCACGGCGGACGGTACGGGCAATATCGTGATCACGGCGCTTTATTCCTACACCGATTACACCGTTTCGATCAAGGACGGCAAGGGCTACGTCAACCACAACGACAATGAGATCACGGACGCGAACGTCGACGAGGAGATTTACATCTCTGCGGATAGCCCCACTTCGGGCTATGCCTTCATTCGCTGGAAGGTCGTCAGCGGTGAGATCACGCTTGAGGATCCAACCTCCGACTCCACCTCCTTTACCATGATTGCGGGTAACGTGGTGCTTGAAGCGATCTATGCCGAGATCGTTGAGCTGGATCGCTTGGATTTCACCATGACCGTTCCCACGGTTGGTGCGCATCCGAGCTTTGTTCTGACACCTGCGGAGCCGACCAAATACGGCGTTGACACGGTTCGCATCTACCTCTATGAGGGGCTCTACCCCGATCTGACCGACGAGGACGTCTATCTATCCGGCAAGGGCTATGAGCTGGAGCTGCGCTTTGAACTCCAAAACGGCTACGAGCTTGCCGATGACGCCAAGTTCTACGTCAACGGCGTGGAAATGAGCGACAACGGAACCTACACCAAGCGCTATTATTTTGAATTTCCCGTACCGATCACCGTCACAGGCGGCAAGGCATACGAGGACAGCGACCGCACCGCGGAGATCACCGTCGGACGAAATCAATGGGTCTACCTCCGCGCAGACGAAGCGCCCGAGGGAAAGGTTTTCAAATATTGGAAGGTCGTCTCGGGCAATGTCACGATCAGCAACCCCACCAATGAGGAAACCTACTTCACCATGAGCGAGAAGGCCGTGGAGATCGTGGCGGTCTTTGCAACGCCGCTTGAGGAGATGCACTTTACCCTTGCCGATTTCGTGCGCGGTGAGAATGTCAATCTCACGGTCAACTCCGCCGAGCCCGAAAAGTATTGGGCGGAGAACGTGGTCATTGAGATCTACTCCGTGGGCACACCGCTTACCCCCTCCGACAAATATCTGCCGCTGACCGAATATAAGATCAGCTTTGACGTGGTCACGGCAGACGGCTCGATCATCACAAACGAAACCGTGAAAACCCTCAACGGAGAGACGCTCTACGGCAGCTACTACGAAAGCGCCCACTGGGGTTATCTGACGACGACGGGTGCCGTCACCGTCACGGGCGGCAAAGCATACGCAGACAGCGACCGCACCGTGGAGATCACCGAGGCTGGATCCGGCGATTACATCTACGTTACCGCGGCAGATCCCGCGCCGGGCAAGATCTTTGTCAAATGGCTCGTCAAAAAGGGCGACATCTCCATTGATACCACAAGCAGAAACCCCTCCTTCCGAATTTACGATGAGGAGATCGAGCTGGAGGCAGTCTACGCCACCGTGCTGACCGAGGTGACGCTCACCGTTACAAAGCCTGCGGTCGGAGATCTTGCAACCATTGAGATCACCTCTGCCGATCCTACAAGATACACGGCGGTGCTTTGTGAGTTTTACCTTAATAAAAACCCCTATCCCGATCTGCTACCTACCGATCGCTTTGAGCACGGTATGCCCTACGTGATGCAGTTTGAGATCATTCCCGCCGAGGGCTACGCAGTTTCCTCCGACACGGTCGTTACCGTAAACGGTGACCAGACCTACGCATACGGCGGTGACGTTACGGGCTATGAAAAGCACAGATGGTCGTTTCATTTGCCTGTACTCGTTACCGTCACGGGCGGAAAAGCCTACACTGAAAGTGAGCATATCAATGAAATTGGCGAGGTCTTTTCCGGCACTTATATTTACCTCAAAGCGGGTGAAGCCCCCGAGGGCAAAAAATTCCTGATGTGGAAGATCACCGACGGCACGGGTACCCACTATTGCCATTATGATACAAACTGGTACATTGGCAGCTCCGTTTCCGTTCTGACCTGCGAAGCCATTTGGGCGATCCCGATAGACACCGCAGAGGGCACCATGCCCCCCATCAAGGTTGGAGAAACCCCCATTACCACCGTTGCCGACAACAGTGATCTTTACGATATTGTAATCGATGGATGGTATTACTACGATGAGGAGCTCAACCTGCACGAAATGCTCCCCACCGACACCTATCAGCCCAACGTAGAATACAAATGCGAATTCAGCATCGTTCCCATCGACGGCTATTTCATCGACTACGGCGACGTTAGAATCACGATAAATGACAAGCAGCTTTCCACTTTCGGTTATGTGAGCGGTACGGGAATCGTACACGCACGAGCTTATTACTTTGACACCGTTTACGTAAGCTTTGATATTACGGGCGGTAAGCTCTATCTCGACGGCGTGGAGACCAACGAGACCGAGTTTCTCCCCGGAACGGTCCTGACGCTGGTGGCAGACGAGAGCCTTTTCCCAGAGGGACAGGTATTCAAAACGTGGGCAACTCCCTATGTGTACAGTACAATTGTCGGCGTCACCGACTACCGCTTCTCCACACTGACCTTTACGGTTGGCGTGCCTTCCGCGTTCGATTCAACGATCGTGCTTGAGGCACAGTATCAGACGTTAACGCAGGTCAACTATGGGCCGTACACCCAGGTACCGCATCCCACGATTGGCGACACCCCCTCCTATGATGCAGGCGTGCCGACCTACCAAAACTATTACGGTGAGGTGCTGGGCTGGTATGAGGGTGAAACACTGCTTGAGCCTACCCACGTTTTTGAGGCGGGCAAGGTTTACACCGTAAAGCTTCGTTTGACTCCCGCAGCAGGCTACCGTTTCCGCGACGCAGAGTATTACGATACCTATGAGCCTTATAATAGCTTCAACGGAACCAATGTAGACGGAATCATCCTCGAGCTTGACGAAAATGGCGAATACATTGTCTTTGAGGTATCGGTTCAGGCGAGACACTACGAGGACAGCGCATCTGTTACCGTGACCGCTCCTGTTGCGGGTAAGGCACCCGACAAAACGGTGACCAAGAGCGCCGACACCTACTGCGACGTCGATTTTCGCAGCTGGGAGGTTTACGATGAGGAAGCCGAGAAGTATCGCGAGATGTTGGATGGCGAGCTCTTTGAGGTCGGTAAGACCTACCGCATCTCCGTTGATTTTACCACCAACGAAACGCACTACATTGATTTGCATGATCTGGTGGTGCTCATCAACGGCACCGAGCCCCAATATAGGGGCGGCGGAACTGCCGCCGGCGGATATTCCACCTGCGGTTATTACCTGCAGTTTACCGTGGAGGCAGGCGAGCCCTACAACGTCACCGTGGAAGGGGGTACGGCATCGGTTGACGAAACGCCCGTGACCGAGGTCAGCGGCGGCATTGTGGTGACCATCACCGCAAATGTACCCGAGGCAGGCAAGGCGTTCAAGGAATGGCAGATCGTCAGCGGCGAGAACGTATTCCTCGCAGATGCAACCGCAAGTACGACCACCTTCGTCATGACTGCAGGCAACGTCAGCATCAAAGCGGTCTACCGCAACACCCCGCACACAGTCACCGTCACCGACGGTGAGGCAGACATTACGTTTGCGGGTAGCGGAGAGACGGTAACGATCACTGCGGACGATGCCCCCGACGGCAAATATTTTGCAGGTTGGGAGTGTGTCAGCGGCGGTGTGACCTTCTCGGATGCGACCCAAAAGACCACCACCTTTGTAATGACGGGCGAGGCAGTAGAGGTCCGCGTCATTTGGGCGGATAAAATTTACCTGGAGGAGCTGACCCTGACGGTTACCAAGCCTGCAAACGGAGAGCTTCCTTCCGAGGAGATCACCTCTGCCGATCCTACCAAGTATACGGCAACGCTTGATTATTGGTGGGATAACTTCAACAACCGCAAAATGGGCGCCGAGGATACCTTCTCCTACGGTGTGACGTACGGAATCGTCTTCTACCTTGAGCTTGATGAAAAATACTATATCAATAACAGTACCGTGGTGACGGTCAACGGCGAAAAGTCGGGGTATTATTCCTCCAATCCTCCCTATCTGCATCGGTATGCAGATCTCTATGCCCCCGTTCCCATTACCGTGGAGGGCGGCGTGGCAACCAATGCGGAGGACGAGGAGATCACCGAGCAGAAATACGGCAGCATCGTGTATCTGACGGTGGGCGAGATTCCCGAAGGCAAATCCTTCTTGCGTTGGGAGGTCGTCAGCGGCGGAATTTCCATCAGCAACGTCAATCAGGCAACCGGCGGGTATTTCTACATGTATACCAAGGAACCCGTTACCGTCCGCGCCATTTATCACACCCACACCTACGGCGACGACTACCAATCCAACGCAACGCACCATTGGAAGGAGTGTAACGATCCTGATTGTACCGACAAAACGGGCAGTAAGACCTCAGAGACCAAACACACCCCCGGTCCCGCGGCAACAGAAACAGAACCGCAGACCTGTACCGTGTGCGGCTACGAGCTGGCTCCCAAGCTGAAAAGCTACACTGTCACCGTAACGGGTGGTAAGATCTATGTGGACGACGAGGAGGTCGCAAGCGGCTCCAAGGTCGCACCTAACACCGAGGTCAAGATCGTTGCCGATGTACCCGATGAGGGCAAGTACTTCAGCGGCTGGTCGGGCAACTCCTCGCTCCTTGCTGACAACAAGGCAACCGAGACCACCTTTACCATGGGAACGAGCAACGTTTCCTTTACGGCAAATTATAATTCGTATGCCGCCGTTCCGTATAGTTACTTCTATCTTGACTTCCTTGTCCCCTATACGGGCGGCAAGCCGGTTGACGGCGATCAGGAGGATACCTATAACAAGTCGGTTTCCACAGTCATCGGTTACTACGACGGCACGACCAAGCTGACCTCTGCCGACACCTTCGAGCAGGGCAAGAGCTACACGGTTGAGCTTCGCATCCTTCCCCAGGCGGGTTACTATTTTGATACTGCAACGACCTACAGGGTATATCAAAACGTTGATAGCACGAGAGCAGAGATCATAAGCTTGACCGCAAACGAGATCCTTTGCCGCTTTACCTACGTGGCGCTCACACCCATCACCGAGGTCAACGTCAGCTTCACGCTCCCCGTCAGCGGTCAGCAGGCAAGCTTTGTTGCAACGCTTCCAAAGGAAGCCCCCTACACAGTGAACGACTTTGAGTGGTACGACGGAGACACATGGTACACCTTCGAGGACACCCTGATTTTTGAAAACGGAAAAACGTACAGCGCATGGATGGAACTGATCCCCAAAGAGGGGTACACGTTTTCTCCCTACGTAGAGATCAATATGATCCTCCCCGCAGGCTTCGTGGCGGATTCGGATTGGCTTGATGCCTACGGAGACGATGGCTACGTTGGAGCCGATTACGTTTGCGCCCCCAACCCGAGTAAGGCGACCGTCAGCGTGACCGACGGCGGCGCGTACGTATACGAAGCTGACGATCCCTCCGCAGAGGAGCCCATCGGCACACGCCTTTACCTCTTTGCAAACGACCCTGCCGACGGCAAGGTATTCCTCAAGTGGGAGATCGTCAGCGGCAACGCGGTCATCGGCGAGCCCTATGCGGCAGAAACAAGCTTACTTTTGACCGAGAATGTGGTACTCAAGG
>JAZOPW010000224.1:0-4155 GCA_045655785.1 Eubacteriales bacterium | reverse complement strand
CCGCTTGGCGCACTATCAGCACGATCAGTATTTCTATGATCTCTGCGACGAAAAGGGTCTGGTGATCTGGGCGGAGATCCCCTATATTTCCAAGCATATGCCGAGCGGACGTGAGAACACGATCTCGCAGATGAAGGAGCTTGTCACGCAGAACTACAACCATGCTTCTATTTTCGTTTGGGGACTTTCCAACGAGATCTCTATTGGAGGCGCGGACGAAGATCTGTTGGAGAATCACCGTATCCTCAATGATCTGGTTCACGAAATGGATCAGACCCGTCTGACCACCATTGCGGCGGTATCCATGTGCAAGATGGACGATCCCTACCTGCTCATTCCCGACGTGGTCTCCTACAACCACTATTTCGGCTGGTACGGCGGCGACACAAGCATGAACGGTCCTTGGTTTGACAGGTTCCACGCCATGCATCCCACCATCCCTGTGGGCATCAGCGAATACGGCTGTGAGGCATTGAATTGGCATACGAGCGACCCCAAGCAGGGCGATTATACCGAGGAATATCAGGCATATTATCATGAAGAACTGATCAAACAGCTCTTCACGCGCAAGTATATCTGGGCGAGCCACGTATGGAATATGTTTGATTTTGGAGCCGATGCGAGAGCCGAGGGCGGCGAGAACGGGCAGAACCACAAGGGCTTGGACACCATGGACAGAAAGTACAAGAAGAACGCCTTCTATGCCTATAAGGCATGGCTCTCCGACGATCCCTTCGTGCATCTGTGCGGCAAGAGATACGTTGACCGTGTAGAGGATGTGACCAAGGTAACGGTCTACTCCAACCAGCCCGAGGTCGAGCTGTTCGTCAATGGCAAGAGCATCGGCAAGAAGACGGCTCCCGATCATTTCTTCTATTTTGACGTCAAGAACGAGGGCGAGAGCGTCATTGTTGCAAAGGCAGGTGCGCTTTCCGACGAGGGCAAGCTCCGCAAGGTTGCAGAGCCCAACATGGACTACGTGCTGAAGGAGGTTGGCGCGGTTCTCAACTGGTTTGACGTGGTTGAGGTTGAGGGAAGATATTCGCTCAACGACAAGATCTCCGACATTATGAAGTCCAAGAGAGGAAAGCTTTGGTTCCTGTCGGTGGGTCTGAAGATCAAAAAGAAGATGGACGCCAACAAGAAGGGCAAGAAGTCGGACGAAAAGAAATCGGGCGGCTTTGAGGTCGATCTGAAGGCTGACGGCGGACTGATGCAGATGATGGGCGGCTTTACGGTGCTTCGTCTGACAAGCATGATGGGAATGATGAACATCAGCTTTACCAAGGAGGAGCTTTTGAAAATGAATAAGAAGCTCAACCGCATCCGCAAGCCCAAGAATCTGAATCAATAAGGTGTGTTTCAAAACCGCAGTCCCAACCAAACGGGGCTGCGGTTTCAATTTTTTTCATTTTTTTCGATAATTATTCTGATTTTATGCAAAAAAACACTTGACAAATGCAAAAAGGTTTGATACAATAAAAAACAATCAAAAGCGTTTGAGCGGAAATCAGTATCCGAGCCGTTGGCATTTTCAGAGAGCTGTCGGGTGGTGTGAGACAGTAATGTGTGCTTGGTGAATTCCTTCCGCAAGCTGTGGGTTGAACGCCTTGTGCTGTGTAGACCCTACCGGGGGGCGACCGTTATATCGTACAGGTGCAGTTTGATACACCGATAGAGGCTCTTTCCCGAGAAGGAGCGAAGCAGAGTGGTACCACGGTCTATCCGTCCCTGTGTCCGAAAGGACATGGGGACTTTTTTGATAATTTTCACGGCTCGGAGCCGTGTGGATTATAAATTCAATTTCAAAGGAGATCCCAAAATGAAAAAGCTGATTTCTCTGATGTTAGTACTCACCCTTTGCCTTGGCACCTGCCTTTTGTTCGGCTCGTGCGGAAACAAAACCGACTTTACCGTTGGCATTTGTCAGCTGGCAGTCCATCCCTCACTTGACCAAGCCACGAAGGGCTTTCAGGATGCTTTGACCGAGGAACTGCAGAAGGCAGGCAAAACCGTGACGTTTGATCTGCAGATCGCGGGTGAGCCCAACCTTTGCACTACGGTCGTAAACGCGCAGCTTGCAAAAAATATTGACCTTCTGATGGCAAACGCAACCCCCGCGCTGCTTGCCGCCGCAAACGCTACCACCACCGTTCCCGTTCTGGGAACCTCCGTCACCGACTATGCCGATACCTTTGCGGGAAAGATCCCTGCGAACGTAACGGGTACCTCCGACGCGGTTCCGTTTGATGAGCAGGCGGAAATGATGATCGATACGCTGGGTCTTGTGGCAGGAGATCAGGTTGGTGTTCTGTATTGCAGCAACGAATCCAACTCGCTCATCCAATACAATGCCGTAAAGGCTTTGTTTGAGGCAGAGGGCATCGTGGTCAAGGCATATACCTTCTCGGAGACCACCGAGCTGCAGGCGATCGTGAATTCCGCGGTCAGCGAATGCAAGGCGATCTACGTCCCCTCGGACAACACCGTTGCGCAGAACGACACCATTGTCGGTACCATCTGCACCCAGAGCAAGATCCCCGTATTTACCAGCTACGGCGGAACGATCTGCTATGCAAGCCTTGCCATCGACTACTATGAGCTTGGCAGAGAGACCGGTAAGATGGCGGCAGAGATCCTGCTTGGCAACAAGACGGTAGCCGATTTTGAAATCAAGACGCTGACTCCCTCTGTGGTATTCAACGAGGAGCTTTGCGCACAGCTCGGGATCACTGTTCCCGAAAACTGATCCATAATTTTGAGGTAACCGATTCAAATGTTTTTCTTAAATGCATTGCCCGGGGCGATTGCCGAAGGGCTTATCTGGGGATTGATGGCGATCGGCGTCTATATCTCCTACAAGATTCTTGATATTGCCGACCTGACCGTGGACGGCTCGATCTGTACGGGTGCCTGTACCTGTGCGGTTCTGATCGCCAAGGGCGTGCCGGTGTGGCTCAGTGTTGTCATCGCCTTTTTGGCGGGTGCCTTGGCAGGTACGGTGACGGGACTATTGAATACCGCTGTGGGAATTCCCTCGATTTTGGCGGGGATTCTGACCCAGCTGATCCTCTACTCGGTCAATCTGACCATCCTGAGTAGTCGCTCGCTGATCGCCGTTGATCCGCGCGCCAACCGTCTGCTCGTTCATATGAGCAACAATCCGCAATCGATCCTGTCTGCGGGGCTGTTGGTCACGGGACTGATCGTGGTGCTCTGGCTCTTCTTCTACACCGAGGTGGGCTTGACGCTCAAATCGACCGGTGACAACCCCGACATGAGCCGCGCACAGGGTGTGAACGTCAAATTCAATAAGGTCTTGGGGCTTGCGATCTCGAACGGGATCGTGGCACTTGCGGGCGCATTGCTTGCACAGTATAAGGGCTCGGCAAACATCAACGACGGACGCGGCGCGATCGTCGTCGGTCTTGCGGCGATCTTTATCGGACTTTCGGTGTCCACAAAGATCAAGCCGAATTTCGTGGTCAGCCTGATCGGTGTTGTGGGCGGCGGTATCGTCTACTACATCATCTATAACTTTGTTGTGCTGCTCGGACTCAAAACCGACTATCTCAAAATGCTGTCGGCGATCATCGTGATTCTCTTCCTTGCAGCCCCCTACCTCAAATCGACGTGTTTTACGAAACAAAAATCGATTCGTGTGACGCCGTCCGCGACCGCAAAGCAAGAATCGGGAGGTGACGGAAATGCTTAAGATCACCGATCTGCAAAAGACCTTTAATCCCGGTACGGTCAATGCCAAAACCGCACTCAGCGGATTCGATCTGCACATTGCAAAGGGCGATTTTGTGACCGTCATCGGCGGCAACGGTGCGGGAAAAAGCACACTGCTCAATGCCATTGCGGGCGTTTGGAAGCCCGATTATGGAAAGATCGAGATCGACGGCGTTGACGTGACGGGGATTGCAGAGCATAAGCGCGCGAAATATCTCGGCAGAGTCTTTCAGGACCCCATGAAGGGAACGGCTCCCGATATGGAGATTGCCGAAAATCTTTCGATCGCCGCGAGAAGAGGCACCAAGCGCAAGCTGATCTGGGGCTGTACGCGCAAGGATCGCGAAGTCTACAAAAAACTCTTGGCAGAGCTGGAGTTGGGGCTTGAGAACCGTCTTTCCACAAAGGTGGGTCTGCTTT